>NZ_JBGTZA010000010.1:0-59475 GCF_041807805.1 Streptococcus sp. E29BA | reverse complement strand
GCGATATTGAGTAAATCAAGACTGAATTTGCGAATTTTATTTTTTTCTTCAGCTGATAATGTTTTTTGGGAAAATTGGCGACGGAGGGCTGGGTAGTCTTTACCATAATGCTGAAAGAAGTCCGCTTGTTCTAAATAATCTTCAAGCTCTGCTATTGCTACCAATAGACCAAGCTGAAAAGCTATGGGCGCAAAGGTACTATCTAGTGGCTGTGTACAAACGCTACGGCTCTCAATCGTCGCACGCCTCGTTAAAGTGTTGTAATGGTAAGCACGGTGAGTTTCAAGGTTAGATAGACACGGCTGTAAATAACTTTTTGAGCTCGTGTGACCGACAGAATAAGCCTTTATTTCCTTTGAATCAATGTAGTTTTCTAACGATATTGGTGGGAAATAATAAACTTTTCCATCCCTATTAACAGTGAATAAAGATGTTTTTGTCAGATAATCCAATAATTCATCATCACTATGAAAATCATGCGGGAAAAGGCCAACATTTTCAGCAATACAACCGTGGAACGAGTGTTCCCAAAAAATATCACGAGCAATCGTCGTATCCCAGTCAGCACCATTAAAAACAGAATTAGAAAAGAGATAGGCTTTAGCAGCCTCTATTTTATTGAAAGCATTGAGAACACGCAGGTAATTGCTTGAAGTCACATCTAGTTGGACTTGGTTACTACAAATAAAGGCTCCGTAATCAGTAAAAGGGTGGTACCAATCAGTCGCGTCTTCGTTAGCTAAGGCTAAATAAGCCATCAACATCTGGTAGCGAGGTAACTTCACTGCAGAATTGTCATTTTTATCCCAGGCTGGATGAATCCCGACACCTTGGAGTTCATGGTCATGTTGTCCTAAAAACAACTGGACGGCTTTCAGATAATGTTGAAAACGGTCATCTATTTCTTGGATTGTTTTAGATTTCCCGAAGGCAAATTCGAGGATGTTGTAAGAGACTTCAAAAAGGATTCGGTCTTTTGTGCCTGGGTGATATAATTGTACAGGAGCACCGTCTGCATCATGTTGTTCAATCACCAGATGAAAGTGCTCCGCCAAGAAAATCATGAGGGCTTTACTGACCTCTATGTCAGTTTTCTGAGATAATCGATGGACAATGGGAAACTCCAGTTCAACACCGATATACAGGTCTCTTGTCTCCTTTAGAGGCGATAAATAAATATCTCTCAATGCCTTTTTTAACTTGTCCATTCACTTACCTCATCCATTGTTCAACTTACGAAATACAGCAGGGTAAACTTAGATGTTATTGATAAACTATCCTGACTACAACCCTTAATACCATTATAACATACAATACAAAAACGCCTGCTTACGAGAGATTTCTAAATTAATTAGAAGTCTCTCGTAAACAAGCGTAACTAATCAATGATGATGAGTGTTACCGCTGGGACAGACCCAGCGGCAGACCAGAGCTAGACTAAGAAAGCAAGCTTTCCATCATCATAACACTCAACAAAATTGATGAATTAAACTAATTCGACGATTGCCATCGGAGCTGCGTCACCACGACGTGGCTCAGTTTTCAAGATACGAGTGTAACCACCGTTGCGCTCAGCATAGCGTGGTGCAATTTCTGAGAACAATTTCTGCAAAGCAGTTGTTGCAACGTATTTGTCAGTTGCTTCATCGTAGTTTTCAGATGCGATTTCGTTGCGAACAAAAGCTGCTGCTTGACGACGAGCATGCAAGTCACCACGTTTACCAAGGGTAATCATTTTTTCAACGGTTTTACGGATTTCTTTAGCACGAGCTTCAGTTGTCACGATTGATTCATTGATCAAAAGATCAGTTGTCAAGTCGCGAAGCATTGCCTTACGTTGTGAGCTAGTGCGTCCTAATTTACGGTAAGCCATGTTTTCCTCCTTAAATTATTTATCGTTTTTTAATCCCAGACCTAAATCATGCAATTTTACTTTAACTTCTTCAAGGCTCTTACGTCCCAAGTTACGTACTTTCATCATTTCAGTCTCTGATTTTTCTGTCAAGTCATAGACGGTGTTAATTCCCGCGCGCTTGAGGCAGTTATATGAACGAACAGACAAGTCTAATTCTTCGATGGTTCGGTCAAGTACTTTTTCGTCTGACACCACCTCTGTTTCTTTGAGAACATCCATGTTGTTAGCAATGTCCGTCAAGTCAGTAAAGAGGTTGAGGTGGTTAATCAAAACATTTGCAGATAGACCTAAAGCATCTTCTGGAATAATCGTTCCATTCGTTTCAATATCAATCGTTAACTTATCAAATCCATCGTTGCTACCAACACGGGCAGGCTCAACTTGGTAATTGACTTTCTTAACGGGTGTATAAATGGCATCAATAGCCAAGGTTCCAACTGGTGCGTCACCTTTTTTATTATTCTCAGCTGGTACATAGCCACGATTAGTATTAACTTTAAGAACCGCTTTAAAGCTAGCACCCTCTGCAATAGTAAAGAGGTAATGAGTGGTGTTAATGATTTCGATATCGCTATCTGTCAAGATATCTCCTGCTGTAACTTCAGCGGGACCAACAATATCGAGTTCCATCGTTTTTTCCTCATCAACATGAGATTTAATGGCAAGACCTTTCAAGTTGAGGATGATCTGCATCACATCTTCACGAACACCTGGAACAGTATCAAATTCGTGGAGTACTCCATCAATCTTAATTGATGTCACTGCCGCACCTGGAAGGGAGGACAAAAGTACACGACGAAGAGAGTTTCCGAGAGTTGTGCCGTAGCCACGTTCAAGTGGTTCAATCACAAATTTACCGGAATTTTGGTTTTCATCAATTTTTGTTATTATTGGTTTTGCAAACTCAATCATTTAGTTACTCCCTCGAAACGAATTGTGTATAAAAAGCGATTATGACTTACACACGACGACGTTTCGGAGGACGAGCACCGTTATGCGGTACAGGAGTCACATCGCGGATTGCTGTTACTTCTAAGCCAGCAGCAGCAAGAGCACGAATAGCAGATTCACGACCTGAACCAGGACCTTTTACTGTTACTTCAACCGTGCGAAGTCCATGTTCTTGTGCAGCTTTTGCAGCAGCTTCAGAAGCCATTTGAGCCGCGAACGGTGTTGACTTACGAGAACCTTTGAAACCAAGGGCACCAGCTGAGGACCAAGCGATAGCGTTGCCGTGTACATCAGTAATCATAACAATAGTGTTGTTAAATGTCGCGTGAATGTGAGCAATACCTGATTCGATATTCTTTTTCACACGGCGTTTACGTGTTGGTTTAGCCAATTTATTTACCTCCTATTTTATTTTTTCTTACCAGGAATAGCAACTGCTTTACCCTTACGAGTACGCGCATTGTTCTTGGTATTTTGACCACGGACTGGAAGTCCACGGCGGTGACGGATACCACGGTATGAACCGATTTCCATCAAGCGTTTGATGTTGAGGTTAACTTCACGACGGAGGTCACCCTCTACTTTGATTGCGTCTACTTCACGACGGATAGCGTCTTCTTGATCAGGGGTCAAATCTTTCACTCGGATGTCTTCAGAGATACCTGCAGCAGCTAAGATTTTCTTAGCCGTTGGCACACCGATACCGTAGACATAAGTCAATGAAATCACTACGCGTTTGTCATTTGGAATATCAACTCCAGCAATACGAGCCATGTTTTCTCCTTTCTATAACTATTTTAGCCTTGACGTTGTTTGTGTTTAGGGTTTGTTGGACAAATCACCATAACACGACCATTACGACGAATAACTTTACAGTATTCGCAAATTGGTTTAACCGATGGTCTTACCTTCATGTTTTAATCCCTCCAATTATTTCGATTATTTAAAGCGGTATGTGATCCGTCCACGTGTTAAATCGTAGGGGCTAAGTTCCACAGTCACACGGTCACCGACAAGAATACGAATGTAGTTCTTGCGGATTTTTCCTGATACTGTCGCCAGAATTTTATGCCCATTCTCTAATTCAACAGTAAACATCGCATTAGGCATGGTTTCAACAACCTTACCTTCGATTTCAATCACATCTTCTTTTGCCACGCAAAAGTACCTCCTTAAATGTCGATTTGATGTCCCTTTTCTCAAAAGGGTAAATAATATAAGTCAGACTTATCAATTATATCACTGTTTATAGCGATTTGCAAGCCATATCTTCTGCTTATTTTAAGTTTCTAGGACTTTTACGATCGACGCAAACACATCATCGATGTCTTGATTGCCATCAATATCATGAACAAGATTTTTTGCACGATAATGTGCTAAAATCGGCTCTCCTTGAGCGATATTAACATCTAAGCGACGTTTGACCGTTTCTGGCTTGTCATCTTCGCGCTGGTAGTAATCGTCCTCGTTGTAGTCCCCAGCTGGTGGGTTGAATAGTTTGTGGAATGTGGCGCCCGTTTCTTTATGGATAATGCGCCCGCTGAGTCTCTCAACTAAGCTCTCTGGGGCAACATCAATGTTAACGACCCCATCCAAGCTTAAACCAAGCTCTGCCATGGCTTGATCAAGCGCTTTTGCCTGATCAAGTGTCCGAGGGTAGCCGTCCAAGAGAACGCCATGTTCCTTGATGTCCCCTTCTGCCAAACGCTCTTTGACAATACCGTTAGTTACTTCGTCTGGAACGAGGTCGCCTTTGTCAATGTAGCTTTTAGCTAACAGACCCAGTTCCGTTTTGTTTGCCATAGCCGCACGGAACATATCTCCTGTAGACACATGCTTAAGACCAAACGTGTCAACAATTTTAGCTGCTTGAGTGCCTTTTCCTGCACCAGGCAGACCCATGATTAAAAGGTTCATCTTGTCTCCTTTATTATTTTGTTTTCAGATGAATCTGCCTTTATTGACAAACTCATCTGAAAACAAAATAGAGAGCGGGACAAGAAGCAACTGCTTCTAGCAGCGCTATTGTCGTCCCGCTTCTATGCAAGTTTCACATTGTGACTGTCCAGTCTAACCCTAAACAATCTTTCATTTCTTGCACGATATTCTATTTTGAAATACCTCTTATTCAGCTGCGTTCATAAAACCAACGTAGCGCCGTTTGAGGAGATAGCCTTCCAACTGCTTCATCCCTTCAATTCCTGTTGAAATCAAGATCAGCAAACTCGTTCCCCCTAAGGCAATATTGGATGACAGACCGAAAATCTGTTGTGCCAAAATTGGACTGAGTGCTACAAAAGCAAGGAAAATCGCACCAATAGTTGCTAGTTTTTTCAACAAACTAGACATGTACTGTTCTGTCTCACGACCTGGACGTACGCCAATGATATAAGATGCACTCTTTTGCAGATTTTCAGCCGTCTTTTCAGGGTTCACCTGCACAAAGGTGTAGAAGAATGAAAAGACGACAATCAAGACAGCGTAGAGTGCCATACCAGTTGGCGACTGATAAGACAAGGCTTCACGTAGCTTGTCCATCCAAGGCACAATCTGGTTCCCTCTTTGAAAGAAAGGCAGGATAGTTGTTGGTAGGGTCGTAATTGAACTAGCAAAGATAACCGGGATGACACCAGCAGGGTTTACCTTAAGCGGCAAATAAGAGCTACTTGATGCCCCTTTTGTTAACTTGGTGTGCTGGATAGGAATCTTGTACTCGGCCTGTTGCACGAAAGTTGTAAAGAAAACAATCAACAAAGTCGCTAATGCAAAGGCACTAACATAAATGAGTGAGGTTTGAAGCTCATCTGATTTAATGTTGACAAAATAATCCTCATGGATCGTCCTAAAGGTGTTAGGAATAGATGAGATAATCCCTGAAAAGATAATCATGGATACCCCATTACCAAAACCTTTATCTGTGATTTGCTCACCTAGCCAAGTCACCACAACACTTCCAGCAGTCAGTAAACTACCAATCATCACATAGGTTTGCCAGACGGGCTTGTCAATCAAGGCTACACTTGAAAGAGCATTAAAACCAGCAGTAATACCAATCGATTGAGCAAAGGCCACAAAGAGCGAAATGTAGCGAGTTGCTTGATTCAGCTTACGACGACCGACCTCACCTTGTTTACCCCATTCCACAAACTTGGGAACGATGTCCATCTGTAAAAGCTGGACAACAATGGAAGCCGTAATGTAGGGACTAACCCCCATCGAAAAGATAGAGAAATTCGTCAATGCATTACCAGACACCAAGTTCAACATGTTTAGAAACGGAAGATCTGCTAATTGCTCCAAACTCTTAACATTGACGCCTGGTACAGTGATATGAGTTCCCACGCGAAACACAAAGATGATAAAGAGTGTGAAAGCAATTTTCTTGCGAACATTCTTTAGCTTCAGGGCTTCAAAGAGTAATTTGAAAAACATAAGAAGTACCTCGCTTAGATAACTTCTACTGAACCACCTTTAGCAATGATTGCTGCTTCAGCAGATTTTGAGAATTTCGCTGCTTTCACAGTGAGTTTTTTGGTCAACTCGCCATTGCCGAGAATCTTAATACCTGATTTCTCAGCCTTAACGATACCACGATCAATCAAGACAACTGGGGTTACTTCTGTGCCATCTTCAAAAACGTTAAGTGCATCAAGGTTTACCAAGGCATACTCTTTCGCATTGATATTGGTGAAACCACGTTTTGGCAAACGGTAGAACAATGGAGTCTGACCACCCTCGAAGCCTGGGCGAACGCCACCACCGCTACGAGCTTTTTGACCTTTTTGACCACGGCCAGAAGTTTTACCGTTACCTGATGAAGTACCACGACCAACGCGGTTGCGAGTTTTACGAGAACCTTCTGCAGGTTTCAATTCATGAAGTTTCATTTATTTTTCTCCTTTTTTAAAATGCTAGCGCTTCTCATCTGTGAAGGATACGCAGACCAGAAACTCGCCAATAAAACGGACTTGAAGTCGCCAGAAATCCTGGCGACTGAGTCCTATATGCATCGAGGCGACTATTTTTTATCGAAAATTGGTCGCCTCACAAAGGGCATCGCCCTCAGGCTTCTCACTGATTAGATTTCTTCTACTGTCAACAAGTGAGAGATTGCAGTAATCATGCCACGGATAGCAGGGTTATCTTCTTTGATAACGGTGCTATGTAATTTGCCAAGTCCAAGAGCAACAGCTGTTTTACGTTGCTCAGGCTTGCGTCCGATTGGAGACTTGGTCAAGGTAATTTTAAGTTGAGCCATGATAATCTCCTTTCTTATGCTAAGTCAGACACTGAGATGCCACGAAGAGCAGCTACTTCTTCAGCACGCTTCAATTGTTTCAAACCTTCAACAGTCGCACGAACGATGTTGATTGGAGTGTTTGAACCAAGTGATTTAGACGTGATGTCCGCAATACCTGCCAATTCGACAACGGCACGTACAGCTCCACCTGCAGCAACTCCAGAACCTTCAGCAGCTGGTTTCAACAAGACACGAGCGCCTCCAAAATCAGAGTAAACTTCGTGAGGAATTGTTGTTCCAACCATTGGTACATCAATAAGGTTTTTCTTAGCGTCTTCAACAGCCTTACGGATTGCTTCTGGAACTTCTTGAGCTTTACCAGTACCAAAACCAACACGACCGTTACGATCACCGACAACCACGAGAGCTGCAAAGCGAAGACGACGTCCACCTTTTACAGTTTTAGAGACACGGTTGACAGCAACCAAACGCTCTTCAAGTTCGGCTACGTTTTTTTCAAATGCCATTATTAAGTATCCTCCTATTAGAATTTCAATCCGTTTTCACGGGCTGAATCAGCCAAAGCCTTCACACGTCCGTGGTAAAGGTATCCACCACGGTCGAAGACCACTTCAGAAATACCTTTAGCAACTGCACGTTCAGCAACGAGTTTACCAACAACAATGGCTTGTTCTGTTTTTGTTCCCTTAGAAACAGCTTTGTCAAGAGTTGATGCACTTGCGAGCGTTACACCCGCTACGTCATCAATTACTTGAGCGTAGATGCCTGTATTAGAACGGAAAACGTTCAAACGTGGGCGTTCTGCAGTTCCAGAGAGTTTTCCGCGAACGCGACGGTGGCGTTTTTGGCGGATTTTATTTTTATCTGGTTTAGAAATCACAATTTTCACCTCTTACATTTTTTGTGCCCTAGGGCATGTTTAATAGACATAGCCGAGCGATTTAGTCAAGAAGACTGACCACTCGATTAGGCTATTATTTACCAGTTTTACCTTCTTTAAGACGAACGTATTCACCAACGTAGCGGATACCTTTACCTTTGTAAGGTTCTGGCGCACGCAAGCTACGCACATAAGCTGCTGTTTGACCAACAACTTCTTTGTTAATTCCTTCAACAGAGATTGAGGTAGGGTTCGTAACAGTGAAGGTAATACCAGCTGGTGCTTCAACTTCGTCTTGGTGAGATTTACCAAGTGAAAGAACCAATTTAGTTCCTTGCAGTTGTGCACGGTAACCAACCCCTTTGAGTTCAAGGTCTTTTTTGAAACCTTCAGATACACCAACAACCATGTTGTTAAGGTTGGCACGGCTAGTACCGTGGATAGTTTTCATTTCTTTTGAATCGTTTGGACGGTGCAGACTCACTTCGTTACCTTCAACACGAATGTCGATATTTGTGTCGAACTCACGAGTCAATTCACCTTTAGGTCCTTTAACAGTTACTAAGCCAGCATTTTGTGAGATTTCTACACCAGCAGGCAAAGTAATGATTTTTTTACCAATACGTGACATATTCTTTTATTCTCCTGTTAGATTATCAAGCCGCTCAACGCGACTAGTTTTCACGGGGGTGGATTAGAGTAAACCTAGCTTCTCTCTAAAAGCTTTGACAAACTCCTGATATTCTGTCAATACATCAATAGCAGCAGGACTATAGCCAATTTCACCTAAAAGAGACACGAGATCATCTTTTGATAATTCAGCCAAGGCGTCTTCTGCAACAACCAATTTTTCATTCAATTCAGTCGCTGTCATACTTTTCTTCAAAACCAATTTCCTCTCTATTTAGCTGACCTGTTAATCAGCTAAACTGAACACAAGCCACTACCTGTGCAAAAGTGATAAACTCTCCTAGAAACCAAGGTTTCTGCGTCAAGTTTCCTATTTTTGCTTTGGTAGCTTTATGCTCTTTGTATCTTGATTTTACCAAACGTAGGCAATCACTTCTCCACCAACGTTCTTTTGACGAGCTTCTTTATCTGTCAAGAGACCTTCTGAGGTAGAGATGATAACGATACCGAGTCCATTAAGGACACGTGGAATGTCGTCACGTTTTGAGTAAACGCGCAGACCTGGTTTTGAGATACGTTTCAAGTTTGTGATAACGCGCTCACCGTTAGCACCGTACTTCAAGAAGACACGGATGATGCCTTGCTTATCGTCTTCGATGATTTCGATGTTTTTCACAAAACCTTCGCGTTTCAGGATTTCAGCAATCCCTTTTTTGATGTTTGATGCAGGCACTTCAAGCACATCGTGCTTAGCCATGTTGGCATTACGAATGCGAGTTAAAAAGTCTGCAATAGGGTCAGTCATAACCATTTTATTTTTCTCCTCTTACTAGTAGTTTGCAAGACGCACTTGCTAGTTAATGATGCCCGATTGGGCAGGGGGTTAAATGCAGCTAGTGCTGTATTTAACTCAAGCAACAACCGATTTTTTTGTGGTTGTTTAACGCTCTCACATCATGTGATTACCAAGACGCTTTAGTGACACCTGGAATCTGACCTTTATGTGCCAATTCACGGAATGCGATACGGCTCAAGCCAAATTTGCCCATATAAGCATGCGGACGACCTGTCTCACGGCAACGATTGTGAAGACGAGTTGGAGATGCATTACGAGGTAATTTAGCTAAACCTTCATAATCACCAGCAGCTTTCAACGCAGCACGTTTTTCAGCATAGCGATCAACAATCTTTTGACGTTTTGCTTCACGAGCAACCATAGATTTCTTTGCCATTATTTTTACCTCCTATATTATTTAGCGAAAGGCATACCAAGGCCTTTTAGCAATGCACGTCCTTCTTCGTCAGTGTTTGCTGTTGTAACGATAACGATGTCCATACCACGAACTTTATCAACATCGTCAAAGCTAATTTCTGGGAAGATTAACTGCTCTTTGACACCAAGTGTGTAGTTACCACGTCCGTCAAATGATTTGGTTGGAACACCGTGGAAGTCACGAACACGCGGAAGTGAAACAGTTACCAACTTGTCCAAAAATTCGTACATGCGTTCACCACGAAGGGTAACTTTTGCACCGATAGCTACGCCCTCACGAAGACGGAAGCCGGCGATTGATTTTTTAGCTTTGGTGATCAGTGGCTTTTGACCTGAGATAAGTGCCAACTCAGCAGCAGCTTTCTCAAGGTTTTTAGCGTTAGAAGTCGCATCACCCACACCCATGTTAAGAACGATTTTCTCAATCTTTGGCACTGCCATGATAGATGGGTAGCTAAATTGTTCTGTCAAAGCAGGAACAACTTCTTTAAGGTATTTTTCTTTTAAACGATTTGCCATGTTACTTCTCCTTTCCTTCGTGATTAGTCAAGCAGCTCGCCTGATTTCTTGTTGTAACGAACTTTTTTGCCGTCAACAACCTTGTAACCAACACGACCAGCTACGCCGTTTTTGTCCAAGACTTGAACGTTTGAAACATGGATAGCTGCTTCTTTTTCAACAACGCCACCTTGAGGGAGGTCGTTGTTTGGTTTTTGGTGTTTTTTAACAAGGGCTACGCCTTCAACGATAACCTTGTTAACTTTTGGAAGTGCGCGAAGAACAACGGCTTCTTTGCCTTTGTCTTTACCAGCGATTACGCGAACTTTGTCGTCTTTTTTTACAAACATGTTTTTCTCCTATATTTTCTTACGCCCTAACGGGCACCCTGCGACTAGCGCAGGGGACTACGTTTGTTTGAAATTAAAGTACTTCTGGTGCCAATGACACAATCTTCATGAAGCCACCTTCACGCAATTCACGTGCAACTGGTCCGAAGATACGAGTACCACGAGGGTTTTTGTCCTCACGGATGATAACGGCAGCATTGTCGTCAAACTTGATGTATGAACCATCTAGACGACGGGCACCCGTTTTTGTACGTACGATAACAGCTTTGACAACGTCACCTTTTTTAACAGCGCCACCAGGAGTAGCTTGTTTTACTGAAGCAACGATAACGTCACCGATGTTAGCGAATTTACGACCTGAACCACCAAGAACTTTGATAGTCAAGATTTCGCGAGCGCCGCTGTTGTCTGCAACTCTCAGACGAGATTCCTGTTGAATCATTCCAATGTTCTCCTTTCAGGCTTAGATAATGACAGCTTCTTCAACAACTTCTACAAGGCGGAAGCGTTTTGTAGCTGACAAGGGACGAGTTTCCATGATACGAACGATGTCGCCTTCTTTAGCAACATTGTTTTCGTCATGGGCTTTGTATTTTTTAGAATAGTTGATACGTTTACCATAAACTGGGTGGTTACGTTTGGTTTCAACTACAACAGTGATGGTTTTATCCATTTTGTCAGACACGACACGTCCAACAAGAACTTTACGGTTATTGCGTTCCATTGACATACTCCTTCCCAATTTATTAGTTCAACTCAGATTGCACCGTTTTGATACGGGCAATTTGTTTTTTGACTTCTTTCAAACGAGCTGTTTTCTCTAATTGACCAGCTGCTGCTTGGAAACGAAGGTCAAATAATTCTTTTTTGAGTTCGTTTTCTTTTTTAGCAAGCTCTTCTTGAGAAAGACCACGAAGCTCTTTGACAAATTCTTGAATTTCTTTAAGTTTCATTGCCTTCTCCTTATTCTGCGTCGCGCTTGATAAATTTCACTTTAACTGGTAATTTGTGACCAGCAAGACGGAAAGCTTCGCGAGCGATTTCTTCAGAAACGCCTGCGACTTCAAACATCACTTTGCCACGTTTCACGGGCGCTACCCAACCTGCAGGTGCACCTTTACCAGAACCCATCCGCACACCGATTGCTTTTTCAGTGTATGATTTGTGAGGGAAGATTTTGATCCAAACCTTACCACCACGTTTCATGTAACGGGTCATCGCAATACGAGCAGCTTCGATTTGGCGGTTAGTGATCCATGAGCTAGTTGTTGCTTGAAGACCAAATTCACCAAAGTCAACTTGTTTACCGCCTTTAGCTTCGCCGCGCATTTTTCCGCGGAACTCACGACGGTGTTTGACACGTTTAGGTACTAACATGTGTTATTTACCTCCCTTAGTGTTTTTGCGAGCTGGCAAGACTTCACCACGGTAAATCCAAACTTTAACGCCTAGTTTTCCGTAAGTGGTGTCAGCTTCTTCCCAAGCATAATCGATGTCTGCACGAAGGGTGTGAAGCGGAACAGTTCCTTCAGAGTAACCTTCGCTACGGGCAATATCAGCACCGTTCAAACGACCTGAAACCTGAGTTTTAATTCCTTTTGCACCGGCACGCATCGTCCGTTGGATAGCTTGTTTTTGAGCACGACGGAAAGCCACACGTTGCTCAAGTTGCTTAGCAATGTTAAGACCAACCAAGTGAGCATCAAGATCAGGTTGTTTGATCTCAATGATGTTGATGTGAACTTGTTTGCCAGTCAATTTGTTCAATTCAGCACGCAGAGCGTCAACGTTGCTACCAGACTTACCGATAACCATACCTGGTTTAGCAGTGTGGATAGACACGATAACTTTGTTCACTGCACGCTGAATTTCGATTGTTGAAATTGATGCTTCAGCAAGCTCTTTGTTGATGAATTTACGGATTGCAAGATCCTCGTGGAGGTAATCTGCGTATTCTTTATCAGCGTACCATTTGGCATCCCAGTCACGGATGATACCAACACGCATACCAATTGGATGTACTTTTTGACCCACGTTCTTACCTCCTTATTTTTCTGACACAACCACTGTGATATGGGTTGTGCGTTTGTTGATTGGTGAAGCTGAACCTTTGGCACGTGGACGGAAACGTTTCATTGTTGGTCCTTCGTTTGCAAATGTTTCAGAAATCACCAAGTTAGCTTTCTCTAAACCGAAGTTGTTCTCAGCGTTAGCGATAGCTGAGTTCAAGACTTTCAGGATGATACCAGCTGCTTTGTTTGGTGTGAATGTCAAGATAGCGATGGCATCCGCAACATGTTTGCCACGGATAAGATCAAGAACAAGACGTGTTTTACGAGGTGAAACACGGACTGTACGAGCCATTGCTTTAGCTGAAGTAATTTCTGCCATTGTCTCCTCCTCCTATTATTTACGACGTGTTTTCTTGTCGTCTGCCGCGTGACCTTTGTAGGTACGAGTTGGTGCAAATTCACCAAGTTTGTGACCTACCATGTCCTCTTGGATGTATACAGGCACGTGTTTACGACCATCATATACAGCGATTGTGTAGCCGATAAAGCTTGGGAAAATCGTTGAACGACGTGACCAAGTTTTGATAACTTTTTTCTTCTCGTCGTTAGCTTGAGCTTCAACTTTTTTCATCAAATGCTCATCGACGAAAGGTCCTTTTTTAAGACTGCGTCCCATTTTGTAATGTTCTCCTTTAAAATATGTACCACAGCGGCCTGGGAACTGGGCAGAGTCACAAGACCATGTTCAATGTCCAGACGATGCGCAGTTGATTGGAAATTTCGACGTAGCGAAGCTACTAGAAACTGCAATCAACTACTGCGCCAAACTGGCATTTCAATCAAACGATAATCTTGGAACTTCAAGTCCAGTAGAAACCCTACCGAGCTGGCGGAAGTCCTGAGGTTGAGTTGTTCTTGTTGCTTTTTGGATAACCAATCAGTCTTTTCAAGCTCAACCCACAGCTAGATAACGGAATTAACTCTTAGCTTATTTTTCGTTGCGACGACGAACAATCAACTTGTTAGAACGTGCTTTTTTGTTACGAGTTTTAAGACCAAGAGCTGGTTTACCCCAAGGGGTAGATGGCGCTTTTCGACCAACCGGTGCTTTACCTTCACCACCACCGTGTGGGTGATCGTTAGGGTTCATAACAGAACCACGAACAGTTGGGCGGATGCCTTTCCAACGGTTACGACCTGCTTTACCGATGTTAACGAGTGAATGTTCACCGTTACCAACTGTACCAATAGTCGCACGGCAAGTTGACAAGATCATGCGCACTTCGCCTGATTGCAAGCGAACAAGGGTGTACTTACCTTCGTGACCCAATACTTGCGCAGAAGTACCAGCGGCACGAACTAATTCACCACCGCGACCTGGCTTCAACTCAATGTTGTGAATCACTGTACCAACTGGGATGTTAGCAAGCGGCAACGCGTTACCTGTTTTAATGTCCGCTTCGGGACCAGAAACGATGCGTTGACCTACTTCCAAGCCTTTTGGCGCAATGATGTAAGCTTTAATCCCGTCTGTGTAATGAACCAAAGCGATGTTTGCAGAACGGTTTGGATCATACTCGATGGTCTTAACAATTGCTTCAACATTGTCTTTGTTACGTTTGAAGTCAATCAAACGGTAGTGGCGCTTGTGTCCTCCACCGTGGTGGCGAACTGTGATGCGGCCAGCGTTGTTACGGCCTGCTGTTTTCTTCAGTGAAACAAGCAAGCTTTTCTCTGGTTTGTTTGTTGTGATGTCAGCGAAATCCAAAGAAGTCATGTTACGACGGCCATTTGTCGTTGGTTTATAAATTTTAATACCCACGTGATTTCCTCCTTAGATTATTCCGCTTCAGCAGCGAACAACTCGATCGCTTTTGAGTCAGCTGTCAACGTCACAATTGCTTTTTTCGTTTTGCTAGTGAACCCTGCGTAACGACCAACGCGTTTCGCTTTTGGTTTCACGTTAACTGTGTTGATAGTTGCTACTTTAACACCGTCAAAAGCAGCTTCAATCGCTTGTTTGATCAACAATTTGTGAGCGCGAGTGTCAACTTCAAAGGTGTATTTACCTGCTTCAAGAGCAACCATAGACTTCTCAGTAATCACTGGCTTTTTGATAACGTCATACAAATTCATTAGGCAAGAACCTCCTCGATGGTAGAGATTGCTTCTTTAGTAACAAGAAGTTTGTCTGCGTTAACGATGTCAAGCACGCTTGCTGTTTTAGCTGTTGCCACTTTAACACCTGGGATGTTACGAGCTGACAATTCAGCGAATTTGTTACCTTCTTCAAGGATAACAAGCACTTTTGAATCGATAGCAAGAGCTGCAAGCACGTTTGCAAATTCAGCAGTTTTTGGAGCTGCGAATGAAAGGCTATCTACAGCTACAAATTTCTCTTCAGCCACTTTAGCTGAGTAAACTGATTTCAAAGCAAGGCGACGCATTTTTTGCGGCAATTTATAGCCGTATGAACGTGGAGTTGGTCCGAAAACCACACCACCGCCACGCCATTGTGGTGAGCGGATTGAACCTTGACGGGCACGTCCAGTTCCTTTTTGGCGCCATGGTTTGCGACCACCGCCTGATACGGCTGCACGGTTTTTAACCGCGTGTGTACCTTGGCGAAGGCTAGCACGTTGGCTGATAATCACATCAAAGACAACTGATTCATTTGGCTCGATGCCGAACACCGCTGGGTTAAGCTCGATGGAGCTCAACTCTTTACCAGTTTGGTCGAATAATTTTACATTTGCCATGTTAACTGATTTCCCCTTTCCTTATTATTTAGCAGCTTTGACTGCTGATTTAACGATGATAAGAGATTTCTTAGCACCTGGAACGTTACCTTTAATCAAAAGAACGTTTTTCTCTGGAATAACTTGTACGATTTCAAGGTTTTGAATCGTCACACGGTTGCCACCCATACGGCCTGCAAGGTTTTTACCTTTGAAGACACGGTTAGGCGCTACAGGACCCATTGATCCTGGACGACGGTGGTAACGAGAACCGTGAGCCATTGGACCACGAGATTGACCGTGGCGTTTGATGACGCCTTGGAAACCTTTACCTTTAGATGTACCAGTAACATCTACAACATCTCCGGCAGCAAATTGCTCAACGGTGATTTCTTGACCAACTTCCAAGCCTTCAATGTTTTTGAATTCACGAATGAAGCGCTTAGGAGTCGTGTTTGCTTTTGCAGCGTGACCTTTGGCAGGTTTGTTGCTCAATACTTCGCGTTTGTCATCAAAACCAACTTGGACAGCTTCGTAACCGTCTGTCTCAAGAGTTTTCACTTGAAGCACCACGTTTGGTGCTGCTTCGATGACAGTAACAGGGATAAATTCACCAGTTTCAGTGAAGATTTGAGTCATTCCCACTTTTTTCCCTAAGATTCCTTTTGTCATGAGAACATGTTTCCTTTTCAGATTTTATTAAAAAGTTTTTAATGAGCGTTTTTCATGCTCAAAAAAGTTTTTTAGGAGCGTTTTTCGTGCTCCGTCTCATCAAATTAAAGTTTGATTTCGACATTTACACCACTTGGCAGATCAAGTTTCATCAAAGCGTCAACTGTTTTTTGAGTTGGGTTGATGATGTCAATCAAGCGTTTGTGGGTACGCATTTCGAACTGCTCACGAGAGTCTTTGTACTTGTGAGTCGCACGAATAATCGTGTAGAGGCTACGCTCAGTCGGAAGTGGTACTGGACCAGCAACTGTCGCACCAGTGCGAGTAGCTGATTCTACGATTTTTGCAGCTGCTGTGTCAAGAGTACGGTGTTCGTACGCTTTCAAGCGGATGCGGATTTTTTTGTTTGCCATCTTTGTCTCCTTTTCGTCTATATAAGATATAGGCTAGCTCCCCAAGAAAACCAACACGAGTTGCGTGGCAATGCAACCGAGCGTGTCGCAACCTCTTGGCTCAAGGCTAAGGCTGTTTTTTACAGCACTCCTAGTATTCTACCAGATATGCTAGGAGATTGCAAGAGTTTCGACTTGTTTTTTTACAAAAAATATAAAACAACCTGCTTCTAATTAAAAAAGACTCACTGACTAAGTCAGCAAGTCATTGTTTGATCTTCTCCCAACTAATCCTGATAAAACAAGATGGTACTAAGGTGCTTCACAAAGTGCGTTCTAAAGGCGAGTTGCAATCGGACAGTATCGTAACTAAGCTCTGGAAAATTATTCAGTAGCTCTGTAAGAACATACTGCCCTTCTGTGTCCCAGTCGCTAATCAGCCACAAGTTCTTAGCATATAAGGCTCGCATATGTTGGACAATCGCTTGAACCTTTGAATAATGGAGTTCTAAAGTAGAAATAGTAGAATAAGTGTAATGCATGGCTTTCTCCTTTTGATGTTGATGGTTTAATTATAGCGACTGTTAAAAAGAAAAAACAGGACAAAACCGTCCTGTTTAAACTGTTATGACTTATGACTCGTCATTTGCCATACGCTCTTTGATCTCATCATAGGATAAAGCATGTGGCGCCTCAACTTGTTCGTCCATATCCTTAGGCATGCTGCCTGTTTCATAAAGCGATTTGATTTGGGCTGCATCTAAAGTTTCGTGTTTAATCAAAGCCTGAGCAATGATTTCCAACTTGTCTAAGTTAGCGGTGATAACCTCTGTCGCCTTGTCCATAGCTTCTGTTAGAAGGTGACGGACTTCAGCATCAATGAGAAGTGCTGTCTCATCAGAGTAAGACTTATCTGGTACCCCTTGTCCTGGGAGGATAGCATGATTACCCTGATACTGAACAGGTCCAAGTTTGTCGCTCATCCCATACTCAGTGACCATCGCGCGCGCCAGACCAGTCGCTTGTTCAAGGTCGTTTGAAGCACCTGCTGTTTGGATGTTAAACTTGAGTTGCTCTGCTACACGACCACCCATGAGACCTGCCAACTGCTCCTTCATTTCGTCCTTAGAATGAACCATCTCATCTTCTTTAGGAAGAGCGAGCATATACCCACCTGCACGGCCACGAGGAACAATGGTAACCTTGTGAACATCGCGAGCATTGGACAAGACTAGACCGACAACGGTATGACCAGCCTCGTGATAAGCAACCACCTCATTTTGATGTTTAGAGCGCTGCCTATCTTTTTTAGACGGACCAGAGATGACACGATCTTCTGCTTCATCAATATCACTGGCATCAATTTTGGTCTTGTTGCGACGTGCGGCAACTAGGGCAGCTTCATTAAGGACGTTTTCTAGGTCAGCACCAACAAAACCTGGGGTATGTTGGGCAACAACTTTCAAATCAACATCATCTGCCAGAGGCTTGTTCTTAGCATGGACACGCAGAATAGCTTCGCGACCTTTGACATCTGGTCGTCCAACCAAAACTTTGCGGTCAAAGCGTCCCGGACGCAAAAGAGCCGGATCCAGCACATCTGAACGGTTGGTCGCCGCAATGACGATGATGCTTTCGTTCCCTTCGAAACCATCCATCTCAATCAAGAGCTGGTTGAGGGTTTGTTCACGTTCGTCATTACCACCCCCCATGCCTGCGCCGCGTCGGCGACCGACCGCGTCAATTTCATCGATGAAAATAATGGCACGCTCTGCCTTTTTAGCGTCTTCAAAGAGTGAACGCACACGGCTAGCACCAACACCGACAAACATCTCAACAAAGTCAGACCCTGAGATTGAGAAGAACGGAACACCCGCTTCACCAGCCACCGCTTTGGCAAGCAAGGTTTTACCTGTTCCTGGGGGACCCTCAAGGAGAATACCTGCTGGAATCCGAGCACCTAAATCCTTGTATTTCTTAGGGTTTTTAAGGAAATCAACAACTTCAACCAGCTCTTGCTTTTCTTCTTCTGCACCCGCAACATCAGAGAAGCGGATTTTGACATCGCCTTTGTTAGCTGGTTTGATTTTGTTACGACCGAAGCTCATCGGATTGCGGCCACCGCCTCCTGCACCGCCACCCATCATGGTCGTTAAGAAAAACATCATGAGGACAAGTGGCAAGAAACTCATCAAAACAGAGACCCATGTTCCCGTAGAGCTTTCAGGAATAACCTTTAAGCTAGTTTCTTTACCCTTGGTCGCTTCCTGTATGGTTTGCAAGGAAGTCTCGCTGGTCAACAGGGTAGCAGAAAACTTTTCAACCGTAATAGTTGGACTTCCAAAAAAGGAAAGTTCGCTTGTTTCTTTGACCTTTTGCGGTTCCTTATAGGTTCCGGTGACCTTAATCACACTACCGGCAGGCTGATAGGTAATGTCTTTAACTTTATCTTCCTCAATCGTTTTAATCAAGGTTGAGTAGTCTATCTTCTGGCTTGTTGTTCCATTTCCTAAAAAGAAATACTGAAATCCAAAAATCAAGGTTACAATCGTGATGATGTAAAGAAATGGATTTCTGACAAAGCCATTTGGTTTTTTATTATTCATCTAAACACTTTCTATTACTTGTTATAAACATCTTCTTTCAAGATACCGATGTAAGGTAGGTTACGGTACTTTTCCTCATAGTCAAGCCCAAAACCGACAAGAAACTCATTGGGTACTCGGCAACCAACATAGTCAGCTTGGATATCAATGACCCTAGCTTCTGGCTTGTCGATCAAAGTCACAATCTTGATAGAAGCAGCTTTCCTATACTCAAACATATCACGCAGATACCTCAGCGTACGACCAGTATCAATGATATCCTCGACGAAAATCACATCACGCCCTTCGATATTAGTATCAACGTCCTTGATAATTTTGACTTCACCACTGCTAGACACGCCACCATGATAGCTTGATACCACCATAAAATCTAACTCAACATGGGTATCGATATGCTTAATTAACTCAGCCATAAAAGGAATGGCACCTTTTAGAACACCGACCAGAAGTGGCGTTTTGCCGGCATAGTCTTCGGTCAGTTGCTTCCCTAAGCGCTTGGCTTCCGCAACAATCTGCTCATTGGTATAAAGAACTGTTTTAATATCCTGCTCTAACATCTTTGTCTCCTTGTCTTACAATCGTTACACTGAACCTCATTATATCACGTTTCGGGTCTTTTCTCAAATAAGTTTTATCACTGGTCACAACGATTTCAATCTGTCCGTGTTGTTCTATCACGAGAGCCTTATGGCGGTCATTTAGCGGTAGCTTATCATCGATAAACAGTCGCGATAGTTTTTTGTGAAAATGGCCGAGCTGAATCTTATCCCCAGCCAAAGGCGACCGTATGAGCAAGGCCGATGAATCTGGCAACAAGTAAGTGGACTCTTGATTTTCAGAAAAAGCAATCAAAAAATCATTGAAAACCACTTCTTCTCCATAGTTTAACACGATGGGTGGCTGAGGCAAATCCGTCTCAGGATTGATTTTTTCGATTCGCCAATGGCTGTAATCCTTTATCAGCCAGTAGCCATTCTTTAATGGGGCACGGTAATTAGCTTTTGTTCTTAAAACAGTCAAGACTTGTTGGTACTGAGCCTTACTCAAGGCTAAATCAGCAAAAGACGATAGGTAATCTTGCAGCAGAAAATACTGAACGGCTGGTGTTTGCTGCCTGAACACCGACACCTCTGTCGCAGACAAACCCTGGGATAAATCAGACAGGGCTGTCAAAAGTAATAAACTCTCTCGACCTAGATCCAACAAGTGCTGGTCAAGTTTTGGACTTTCCTGCCGCAAATAAGGTAAATACTCCAAACGAACACGATTTCGGGTATAAGTAGACTCTTGATTAGACTGGTCTTCAAAGTGTTCGCTGTCTGGAAAATCTGACTTAGAAAAAGAAAGCAAGGGACGAATCAGTTGCCCGTACCCGAAGGATTGAACCTCTTTTATCCCGGATAAATGCCGCAGGCGGCTCCCCCTCAACAGCCTCATCAAAATCGTTTCAACCTGATCATCACGATGATGCCCCGTCACCAAAGCAGTATAGCCCTGCTCTGCCATGATATGAGAAAAAAAAGCATACCGAAAATCACGTGCTTTTTCTTCTGAAAAAGCTCCTGAAAAATGAGCGACAAAAATAGGCAACTGCAACCGCTCCGCCAAGCTACGCAGATGGTTTTCTTCGTCAGTTGACTCAGGCCGTTGCTGATGGTTGACATGAGCAATTCCCAGCTCAATCCCCAGCTCCTCACGCCAATCATAAAGAAGATTGAGCAAGGTCATGGAGTCCAATCCTCCCGAAACAGCAACCAATACCTGTTGATGATGAGTAAAATAGCCCTTAGCCAAGAAGTGCTTTAATAGTTTTTTCTTCATTTATTTCAATAGATTGTAAACGTCATTAGCAATGGCAGTGATCTCATCATAGGAACTATGGGCGGTCAGAATAGATAAAACAAAGGGACGCTCTGCATAGACGACGGCAACATCATGACGGAATTCATCGGCATCACCTGTTTTATGGGCAACAGGGACTGCGATGTCTTTTGAGATACGGCTATCATCAAAAGCTGTCTCTGTCATATAAGTCAGCGCCTCTCCACCCTGGTGATAAAGCTCTGCCATCATCTGTCCAGCTATCTTAGCTGATAACTCCCGCTTCACCATATCCCATTCATCACCAAGCAACAACCAAATATCCGTTTGAAAAGCCCTGTTCAGCTGATCTGCAACATAGTAACCTAGCATGTTACTTGCCACATTATCTGATTGCTTGGTCACAGCCTTTAACAAGTGCTCAACGGTATAGTCCTTGCCGTCTGGTATCTTGCTAATATTCCCAGCCCCTTCAGGGTCATAAAATCCTCTAGACCGATTGACCTCTGGTATGTACTTAAAGGTATCTGACAGCTTAATCGCACCGTCATTGAGCTGTCTTTGGGTCTCATAAATCGTCGCTAGTTTGGTGATGCTGGCACCATACATCCCTTGTTCAGCATTGACGCCTGCTTCTGCACCATCATCTAAACGCTGAATGTAAATAGACAAGTTGTTTTTTTGGTACTTGTCCAATAGCAGAGCTTGAACAACGTCAATAGGATCAGTGTACAGCTCTTCGCTCGATACCCAACCCTTACCAGCAATCAGGTAATAGACCCCATCATGGGTGGTGGCTTGTTCTGTGACGAGTAGCTGCTGACGGGCTACCAAGTCTGTTTTGACTTCCTTAGCCCCGATGACGTAGGGCTTATCATAGACTGTTGCCCCTGCTCTCAGCCAAACGGTCTGTGACACCTGTTCTCTACTCAACTCCACATCATCAAACACCACCAACTGACTGGCTTCGATAAAGTGACCATCGGCTAGCTTGAAAACCGGCAAGAGGTTGTCGTTGATGATTAACTCCTTAATGACAAGAGACTCATCAGCAGATACCAGCTGACCAAACTCGGTTAGGTTTTTATCCAGATAAGCCCGTGTCTCTTGAAAGAGGCGAGGATTCTTTGGAATCGTCGAAAAATCTGATGTCCGTGCTAGAAAACTCTTTTTTTCAGCCTCGGTCAAAACGAGCTCGTGCTCTGTGCTAATGATGGTCAGAGGTGCCAAAAAAACAGGCAGAACCATCAGTGCTAACAGTTTTTTCACAGCTCCTCCTTCCTATGTGTCAGTCTGTTCTCTCAGTGCTTGGTTCTTCTCAGCTAATTCTTCCAGCTTGTCATCTGAGTAAGCCAGAAATTTTTCAATTGTTTTAATTAAATCGTCCATTATTTTGGTAATAAATCAGGCAAGAGATAGACCGTCTCACCTTCTAGTGAATAATAGTATTTGGCGCGAGCGTATTTTTCAACATATTCTTCATTTTGTAGCCGCCGTGCCAACTCTTTTTGCTTGGCCGTCTCAGTTTGGACGTCTTTATAAGTCTGCTTGAGCGTCTCAATTTCAGCTTTTTTTTCATTGAGTTTGACGTAACTGGCCACCATATTGTAGGTTGGCAGGATAAAGAGCAGGACAATCAGCACCATGGTAACACCTAAGAAACGGTGGTGTTTTTTCGTCTCCTCAGCCTGATAACGCCTCTTTAGTTGCTCGTCTTGGATAAACTCATTATTGATTTGGACAACTTTAGACGTCTTCATGATCCTCTATCCTCGTTTCGCTGATGATGTCGTACATCTTGCTCGCGTCTTCTTTCTTGGTACTGTCCAGCATCTCCAGAACACGCACGGTCAAGAGCTTGTTCCCAAAGCGGATTTCCACCTCGTCATTTATTTTCAAGTCCGTTGACGATTTTGCCAAGATGCCATTGACCTTGATTCGTCCCTTGTCTGCGACTTCCTTGGCAACTGTCCGCCGCTTGATAATCCGCGACACCTTCAAATACTTATCTAATCTCATGGGTTCACCTCCCTAACTATCCTATTTTATCACTTTTTTGGAAAAATAGCAGAGCTAAACGCAGAAAAAGTGAGCCTAAACTCACTTTTACCAGAATAATAATGCCGACACAGCTGTACCTGCAAAGAAAATCAACCAGATGGAGAAAATCAATTTTACCGTGAACCAAATATCCCCACGAACACTGGGCTCATGTTTTTTCTTATTGTCCAAGAAGTTGAGAATATCAGCATAGGTTCTAAAATCTTGACTTTTCCAGATATGAAAAATCTGCGCATGTGCATGAATGACAGGAATCGCTAACAGGCTAATTAAAAGAGTAAATTGAGTACCTGTCAACAAAAATCTTGTGGGATAAGCGATAGAAAAGATAAAGAAGGAAATACCAGCAATAAACACCCATTTTTTGAATTGTTTTTGATTTACTTGATGCTTCATCTCATCAATGTCTCCTTTTACTAAATCATCCAAGGACACATCAAAATAGGTCGCTATCAAGAGCAGGCTATTGATGTCGGGATAGGTTTGCCCCCTCTCCCAGTTGGAAATGGTTTGACGTGACACATAAAGTTTCTCCGCCAACTCTTCCTGTGATAACCCCCTTTCTTTTCTAAGTTTTCTTTTCTAAGTGACACTAGTCTGCCTTGTAGTTCCATTGTGATGTCCTCCTTGGTGATACCAGATTACCGCTTTTCCTCCCAGTTTACCACAAAATTCCTTTGTCAGGGAGGCTTTTCTGTGACAAAAGGCTTTGACAAGGGCTGTTTTTAGTGACAAAAAGGTTTACAACCTTGACAATGTTGTAAACCTTTCTCACTTGTTAAAAATTAACCTCATCTGGATTGGACTGGCTCTTCACACCGTCCAATTTATCCAGTATAGCAATATCTGCTGCGCTGAGGGTCAGACCAAAGCAGTCGAGGTTGGCTGCGATGTTGGCTGGAGTAGCTGATTTAGGAAGAGGAAGGAAGCCTTTTTGCAGCGACCACGCCAAGGCAAGCTTACCAACAGGTACCTGGTAGCGCTCTGCCATTTCCTCCACAAGAGGGTTCCCAAAAAGCGTTCCAGTTCCAAAAGGACTATACGCCTCCAGCAAGATACCATGCTGCTGACAAAGGGCAACCAACTCCTCCTGAGTAGTGCCTGGCGCTAGGAGCACCTGATTGACATGAGGGATAATATCAGCCGTCTCAAGCAAAGCCTCAATGTGGTGGGGCATGAAGTTTGACACACCAATTGCTCGGATCTTACCTTCCTCATAGAGGTCTTCCAAAGCAGACCAGACTTGGGCGTTACGGTTCCGCCAACCCTCAGCATCCTGATCACGGAGGCTCTTAGGATTTGGCCAGTGGATCAGTACCATGTCCAGATAACTGACACCCAGCTTATCCATGGACTCTAGCACAGAGTCCCTCGCACTGTCATAGTCTTGCTTATCATTCCAGACTTTGGTCGTCAAGAAAATGTCCTCACGCGCCAGATTGCTGTCTGCAATGGCACGACCAACCGAGCGCTCATTGCCATAAATCTGCGCTGTGTCAATATGCCTATAGCCTACTGCAAGAGCATTTTTTACTGCCTCATAGGCAACCTCGCCCTCTGGAATCTGCCAGGTTCCAAAGCCAATCTTTGGAATAGCAACGCCGTTCGTCAATGTATAATGTTCCATCTAAAACCTCCTGTTACTGATAGGTCTATTATAGGTTAATTGCCGAGCAGAGGCAAGAAAGTGGTATCGTAAACGTTCTTGGAATGAGTGATAATTTTCTTTTCACCAGCTATCAACCGATTAAAATAGCTATTTTGCCTTCGAGATTAAGCTAGCGTTAGAACAGCTGACCGATTGCCTAACAGCCAATCAAAAAAACCATCTACCTGCAGGCAATCAACCACAAGATAAATGGTATAGATTAGTGCAAATTTAATACAAATCAAGGTAATGATCAATTTCCCACTGGGAAACAAAGCTGGCATAGCTTGCCCACTCGATGCGCTTGGCCTCATAAAAATCGGTAAAGATATGTTCTCCCAAGGCAGAGCGAACAGCATCAGCAGTTTATCATCCGAGTAATGTTTGATTGAGGCTAGCGAGCAATGCCTTTCATTTTTGCCCCCTGAACAATCAAGAAAAGACCTAAGCTAGCCACCAAAACAAAACTAATTTGAACACCCAACACCCCAGTAAATTCACTCAGGGAAACCATACTACCTGCAAGGATGTAACCAATTGGGTGAGCCATGGCAATAAAGCCCGAATAGGAGCCAATTTTATTCTGATCCATCATGTCTGCCCGTAAGACTTGACTAGCTGGAACATTGATCATCTCACCTACCGTATAAACGACAGCTGACAACAAAATCAACCAGAGGTTTTTGAAGGTAAAGGCCGAAAAGATACCCACCGCAAAAATCGTCCCTCCTAAGACCAACTGAGGAATCAGTTTCATCGGTTTAGTCCAACGGTTAGCTGTTGTCATCAGAAACACAATCATGATTGTGTTGATTAAAACTGCTAAGCTCAGCAATTTTGCCCCAGTTATCTCAATGCCAAAGACCACCGTCGGCTGGTAGATGGTTTTGTAATGAATGGGAATATAGTTGTCAATTTGAGTCCAGACCGCCGAAAAAAGGACGACTCCAAACGTGTACACTATAAACGCGCAATCCTTAACCACCTCACCATAGTTCTTGAAGGTGGAAAGTAGCCCCTGACCGTGATGAAACACAAAATCAGCCGGCCTGGTCTCCTCAAACTTCCAGAGCATGATGAGATAAGTGACAGCCGCAATACCTGTCATGGCCAAGAGCAATTCAAAGAAGTGTTTGTCATAAAAGGCACCAGCAACACCTGATCCCAGCATCACCGCCACATTGAGAATCCAATAACTAATGGTGTAAACAAAACGACGATTCCCCTCATTAGTTAAATCAACGATCATGGCATCATAGGCAGGATGGGCAAAGTTGGAAAAAACTTCCACCGTAAAAATCCCAACAAAGGTTAATAGCGGCTGAACCTGACCAGGAATATTAGCAAATAAGGTCACCAGGTAGCCAATCAAAACACCTAGATTGCCCCAATCCGTTACTGTTTTACGCCCCAGCGAGTCTGCCAAGTGGCCGCCATAAAGAATGGCGATAAAGCTGGCCGCCTGAGTGCCCATGACTAAAAGCCCCGTCACAAAAGCCCCAAAATACTGGACGTAATACATGGACATAAAGGGAAAAATAGCAGAGCCTAAGATAATGGAAACAAACCGCAAACCTTCTCGCCATTGGAGTTGCTTGGGTAAAGAGAAAAATTCTGTCATGGTTATCTTTCTAAACTATTGTTTCTTCCCATTTTAACACAAAAAGCGGCTGAAAGCCACTCCCGCCGATTATCCTATCGTTAATTGGTTAACTGGGTTTAATACAAATCGAGGTAATTATCAATTTCCCACTGGGAAACAAAACTGGCATAGCTTGCCCACTCGATGCGCTTGGCCTCATAAAAATTGGTAAAGATATGCTCTCCCAAGGCAGAGCGAACAACATCAGATGTTCGGAGTGCTTTTAGGGCATTGTGCAAGGTTGACGGCAAATCAATAATGCCTGCCGCACGTCGCTCCTCTCTGGACATGCCATAAATATTAGTCTCAACCGGCTTAGGTGCTTCAATCTGATTAACAATCCCATCCAAACCAGCCTCAAGTAAGACCGCCATAGCCAGGTAAGGGTTGGCTGTCGGATCAACCGAACGTAGCTCCAGCCGTGTCCCCATTCCTCGGCTAGCAGGAACACGAATGAGTGGTGAACGATTGCGACCAGCCCAAGCGATATAGACAGGCGCCTCAAAACCTGGGACCAGACGTTTATAGGAGTTCACCGTTGGATTGGTAATGGCAGTGTAGCTATAAGCATGTGCCATCAAGCCACCAAGGAAGTAATAAGCGTCTTGTGACAGCCCCATTCCCCTTGGGTCTTTTGGATCTTCAAATGCGTTGCCCTGCTCATTAAAAAGGGACATGTTGCAGTGCATTCCTGAACCAGCAATGCCGTATTTGGGTTTGGCCATAAAGGTCGCATACATGCCGTGCTTACGGGCGATCGTTTTAACAACCAGCTTGAATAACTGAATATTATCACAGGCTTTCAGGACATCGGCATACTTGAAATCAATCTCGTGCTGACCGACAGCACATTCGTGATGGCTAGCTTCGACTTCAAACCCCATCTGGGTCAAGACGTTGACAATCTCGCGTCGGGTATTGTCCGCCAAATCTGTCGGTGCTAAATCAAAATACCCACCCTTATCATTGACTTCCAGGGTCGGAGCTCCTTTTTCGTCTAGCTTAAAGAGGAAAAACTCAGGCTCTGGACCAAGGTTAAAGGAAGTGTAGCCTAGCTCTTTCATATGCGATAGCGCTCGTTTCAAATTGCCACGCGGATCTCCAGCAAAAGGCTCACCCTCGGCTGTATAAACATCGCAAATCAGACCTGCCACCGCACCATTCTCATCTCCCCAAGGAAAAACAATCCAGGTATCCAAGTCGGGGTAAAGGTACATGTCAGACTCATTGATCCGGACAAATCCTTCGATGGAGGAACCGTCAAACATGGCTTTATTTGATAACACTTTTTCTAGCTGTTCTGGCGTTGCAGGAATTTCAACGTTTTTCATCGTTCCTAGAATATCTGTAAACATTAAACGTAAGAACGTGACATTTTTTTCTTCAACTTGTCGGAGAATATCCGCTTTAGTGATGGTCATAACTACTCCTCTTTGAAAATCTAACCTCTATGAGAAAACGGTGTGGATGATGTCGAAAATCGACTCTGCGACTGCAATTCATCTCGCAAAATGCGCCGCACATCATCATCTGTTAGAGATGGTTTTAGTTGAACAAACTGCTGTTCACGCTGAGCATACTCTCTCTTTATGGCAGCAATATTTAACCCCTCAGCAATAAAATCCTTGATTTCCAAGAGCCTGTCCATATCGTTCAACGAATATAGTCGTCTATTGCTGTCTGTGCGTTCAGGCGTTAACAACTCCTGATCTTCATAATAACGAATCTGTCGTGCGGTCAGGTCCGTCAACTTCATCACACTACCGATTGGAAAAACAGCTAACGACCGGCGAAATTCCTTCTCTTTCATGATGTTCTCCTCCTTAACTCATTATAAAAGTATTGCCCAAAAATGTCAATAGACTCATGTTATAATTTATGACATGAGTCTATTTTTTAAGCATATTTTTCCATGTTGCCAAATCGCCATTTACCAAAATAGTAACAAAAACTCCAACAAAAGTCTGAAAAACTCTGGTAACAACGTAGAGCGACGTGCTACCAGCAGGTGCCGCCAAGGAGATAATCAGCAAAGCAGAGACTGAACCAATGACCCCTGACACGTTTGTCAGTGCGACATTTAACACAATCGTCAACATGGTTAACACTGGCAGCAAGATAATGCCAACAAGCGGATGGTGCCCAAACCAGCCACTCACCACATAAAACACCAAGGCTAACAGCCCACCTATGGTATTGCCCAAAATACGGGATGCCCCGAAGGACAGGCTCTTATCAAAGTCTTCACGCAGACTAAAGACAGCGGTCAAGGCTGCAATCTGAGCTCCTTCCCAGTCTAGCCAGCCAAAAATGGTCAACACTAAAAAAACCGCTAAACCAGTCTTAGCCGTGCGCATGCCAATTTTCAATTTACTTTTATCAAATTTGAACCTCATATGTTCATTATACCATAACTTGGTTGGCATTGATCGTTTAGGCGACCATCTCTCTCGAACAAAAAAAGACTTGCAACGTCAAACCTGTTGAAAGTCTTGTCGAGATTTTTCAGAAAATCCGTAATGTCTAATCAGACAGTTTGCAATGCTGAGGTCATGGAAACCCATCGGCACTAAACAAAAACAAGCTACTCAAACATTATGCTGTTGCCTTTGTTGCGATATGTTCAAGTTCTTCAAGGCTTAAAGGCGGCAAGAGTAGATGGGTATCTGTTGTCTACACAGCCATTTCCCTCAACAAGAGAAGGGCAGCCTGGAAGTCGATAATCCCAATCAGGTCGTCACGGCTGGTACTAATCAGGGCTAAGCGGTAATCACTGATGGACTGACCATCTACAGCATAACTGGTCTCAGGCGCATGAGGCAAGAGGGTCAAGGTCCCTTCTGTTAGCGCAAAGCTACCAAAGGTCTTGCTATCTTGGTCTTGATAAAACTGTGGTTGAGCTAGGTAAGGATCTACATTCTGATAATCTCTAGAAACTGAATCTGGTTCTGATTTTTTGAAAAAACGGTCAAACAATCCCATATTAAATTCCTCCTTACCAAATTATACCAACTAAAAACCTGCAATCGCAGGTTTTTAAGCCTCTCATTAATCCTTACGCGACTTTCTCGCGATATCTGCCAAGATGCTCTCCACAAAGCTGTCAAGGGCAACCGTTTCGGTTTCTTTTGAGCCGTAGCGGCGGACATTAACCGCACGGTCTGCCTGCTCCTTGTCCCCGACAATCAGCTGATACGGAATCTTGCTGGTCTGTGACGCACGAATCTTGTACTGCATCTTCTCATTGCGCTCATCGACCTCAGCACGGACACCGCGGTCTTTGAGGGCTTTTGCCACTTCCCAAGCGTAATCCGCGTGGGCGTCGTTGGAAATCGGAATCACTGTTACCTGTTGTGGCGCTAACCAAGTTGGGAAGGCACCTTTATAAGTTTCAATCAAGATAGCGGTAAAGCGTTCCATGGTTGAAATGACCCCACGGTGAATCATAACAGGGCGGTGCATTTCGCCATCTGCGCCGATGTACTTGAGGTCAAAGCGTTCTGGCAAAAGGAAGTCCAGCTGAATGGTGGACAGGGTTTCCTCGTTTCCAAGGGCGGTTTTAACCTGAATGTCCAACTTCGGCCCGTAGAAGGCTGCTTCGCCTTCGGCTTCAAAGTAGTCCACATCCATTTCATCAAGGGCAGCTTTCAGCATGCCTTGAGCATTCTCCCACATCTGGTCGTCGTCGAAGTATTTTTCCTTGTCCTCTGGGTCACGTAGAGACAGACGGAAGCGGTACTCGGTCAGGTTAAAGTCTGCATAGACATCAATGATGAGTTGCAGGGCTTTTTGGAATTCTTCCTGAATCTGCTCTGGAGTGACAAACAAGTGACCGTCGTTGAGGGACATTTCCCGCACCCGCTGGAGACCTGACAGGGCACCTGATTTCTCGTAGCGGTGCATCATGCCGATTTCGGCGATGCGGATTGGCAACTCGCGGTAAGAGTGCACATGGTGCTTGAAGACCTGAATGTGGTGCGGACAGTTCATCGGACGCAGGACAAACTCTTCCCCATCTCCCATGTCCATGACAGGGAACATGTCCTCATGATAATGATCCCAGTGACCTGAGGTTTTGTAGAGGTCAACGCTGGCAAGCGGTGGCGTATAAACATGCTGGTAGCCAGACGCCAACTCCTTATCCACGATGTAGCGCTCTAGCTCACGACGGATAGTCGCCCCATTTGGCAACCAAAACGGCAGACCTTGTCCGACTTCTTGGGAAATCATGAAAAGGTCCAATTCCTTACCAAGTTTACGGTGGTCACGCTCTTTGGCTTCTTCCCGCATTTGCAGGTAGCTCCTTAGGTCTTTCTTGTCAAACCAAGCTGTCCCGTAAACCCGCTGCATCATGGCATTGTCAGAATTGCCCCGCCAGTACGCACCAGCTACATTGAGGAGCTTAAAGACCTGTACACGACCTGTTGACGGCACGTGCGGGCCACGGCAGAGGTCGACAAATTCGCCCTGACGGTAAACGGTCAAGCCCTTGTCCGCATGTTCCTTAATCAACTCCAGCTTGTATGGGTCGTCCGCAAAGAGATCCAGCGCTTCTTCTTTGGTGATTTCCTCACGGATGCATGGGTGGTTTTCTTGAACAATCTTGGCCATCTCTTTTTCGATAGCTTCCAAATCTTCATTGGAAATTTGCTGCCCCTCACCATTGTCCGTGTCATAGTAGAAGCCATTTTCAATGGCAGGACCAATCCCCAAACGCAGGTTAGGGAAGAGACGGCGAGCCGCTTGGGCAAAGACGTGAGCGGCGGAGTGGCGGAGCAAGTCCAAGGCATCCTCGTGGTCAGCCATGACGATTTCAAGGCTGCCATCTTCCTCAATCGGACGCACGGTGTCAATCAAGATACCATTGTGCTTACCAGCCAAAGCTTTTTTCGCCAAACCAGGGCTGTTAGAGTGAGCAATGTCATAAGTTGTTGTGCCTTTGGCGTATTCACGCACCGCACCATCTGGGAAAGTAATATTAATCATCGTTTAAGATATAAAGGGTGTTAAACGGACTCAGAAAAATAGGAAATCAACCACATAAGCTAGCTTCTAGGGAGATTTATCTTTTTTCCGCCGTCAGTAACCCGTATTCAGTTAGAATGAATACGAGCTTGACCCTTCAGTTCCTTTCTATATTTTTTCATTCTTTTTTAGAGACGTGAGCATTTAAGCTAACGTCAAACTAAATAAACGACGCCCTCACAAAAGGACGTCGTAACGTGGTTCCACCTTCATTTATCCATGACAAATAGCCATGAACCTCATGTTTGGCGATAAGGGAACCACCCTTTTATGTTTGCATAAAATGATACCGAGTAGTGTCAGACCTATCCTCTGCGTACTTTCCAGCAACCGCACGCTCTCTCAAAGATTTCCTAGGAATGATATGTCTCTACCCAACAGTATAGCAGGATTCGCTGATGATTTCAAGCTCTTCTGCTCATTTTATGAAACATTCTTGCCTGCATGGCCGTCATAGATGCTTTTTCTTTGGTAAATGGCGGCTACACATCTCTTGGTGGGGCTGATGAGGAAGTCTTTAAAAATTAAGAAAACAATCAGTAGCCGTTATTCAACAAAGTGAGAGCCTGTATTTTTAATCACTGAATAGTGCATATTTTGTGCAAACCACCCATCGAGCATCTGATGATAGTGCTTTTGTCCGATAAAGCGCTGCGGTGACAGCTGATTGGGTCGCGTGGCGAAAACCATGCTCTTCTAGTGCAAGGACACCTGCAATAGTCGCTCCCCCTGGGGAGCAGACAGCATCTCGCAGCTGGGCTGGGTGGTCACTGCTTTCTAGGGTCAACTCCCCTGCTCCGACAAGGGTTTGTCCTGCTAGTTCCAGTGCCAGCTGTCTGGGCAAACCATGAGTCACTCCTGCATCTGCCAACGCCTCAATAAAGGTATAGACAAAGGCTGGACCACAGCCTGCGATAGCAGTCGCAGCATCCATCTGAGCTTCTGGCAAAGGGAATACCTTACCAGAAGCAGCCAGCAAGTCCTGCACGAGCTGCTGAGCTGCTGCATCGTGACTGGAAAGAGTGGTCATCCCTTGACCGATAGCGACAGGGGTGTTGGGCATGATGCGCACCAAACGTTGAGTGGGGAGGTAATCCGCAAGCTGTGCCAAGGTCAGACCAGCTGCCATAGATACCCAGATGACCTCTGGGCGTTTCTGAATGACCGCTTCTAACTCCTCCAAAACAGTCGGCACTTGCTGGGGTTTGACCCCAAGAAAAATGACGTCCGCTTGAGAAACAAGGCCACTATTGGTCATAAGCTCCCCACCAATGCTCGCCTGCACAGCCTTGGCTTTTTCCAGATTATGCTGGCTCAAAAGGACTGTGACATCAGGCACTTGAGCGACTGCTCGAGCCAGACTAGCTCCCATATTGCCCAAACCGATAAATCCAACCTCCATCTATCCCTCCTACTGCCTGATCTGCCCATTGCCACGAATAATGTACTTGTAGGTCGTCATCTCCCGCAAGCCCATAGGACCTCTGGCGTGCATTTTTTGCGTCGAAATCCCCAGCTCACAGTCCAGTCCAAACTGCCCACCATCTGTAAAGCGGGTAGAGGCATTGACATAGACTGCTGCGGCATCCACTTGCTGGGTAAAGCGCTCTGCTGTTGCTGTATCAGCAGTTACAACGGCTTCGCTATGACCCGTCGAGTGCTGGGCGATATGGGCGATGGCCTCATCGGCGTTTGCCACTACCTTGACCACTAAAATATAATCCAAAAATTCTGTATCAAAATCCTCGGCTTGTACAGGTTGAGTGAATTGTAGATAGGACGCAGCTTTTTCATCTGCCCGAAACGCGACCTGTCCTCCAAGTGCTCCTTCTAACTCAGGCAAAAAGGTTGCCGCAAGGTCTTGGTGAACCAACAGAACCTCCGCTGCATTGCAGACAGACGGACGACTGGTCTTAGCATTGGTGACAACCCTAACGGCCATCTCAAGATCAGCAGCCTTGTCCACATAGACATGGCAAATCCCTGTTCCTGTCTCAATGACAGGCACTGTTGCCTGCTCCACGACAGCTTGAATCAGCCCTGCGCCACCGCGTGGCACCAGCAAATCCAGCTTGCCCTTGGCCGTCATCAGCTCTAGCGCAGACTGACGACTGGTATCCTCTACCAGCTCAATAACTTCAGCCGGCAGTCCCGCCGCCACTAAACCTGCCTTGAGAGCTGTCACAATGGCTTTGGCAGACGCAAAGGTCTCCTTGCCACCACGCAGAATCACCGCATTGCCACTTTTGATCGCCAAGGCTGCTGCGTCAGACGTCACATTAGGACGGCTTTCATAAATCATACCAATCACACCAAAGGGCTGTGAGCGTTTTTCAATGATCAGACCATTGTCTAACCGTGTTTCTTCCAAGGTCAGACCGACAGGATCAGGCAGGGCAATCAAGGTACGAATCCCATCTGCCATCTCCTTAATCCGCTCCGCTGTCAGAAGCAACCTGTCCTGCATGACCGAGCTAATCTTGCCTTGGGCTGCTAGCATGTCCTTGGCATTGGCTGCTAAAATCTGATCCGTGTCTGCTTCCAATTGGTCAGCCATGGCAGCTAGAGCAGCGTTTTTTTGTGCGGTATCTGCTAGATTGATGGCCAGCTTGTGGTCCACTAACGAATCGAGTAATGCTTGTGTTGTGTGCATGATGTTCCTCCTACAGGGTTACCCAGTCATTGCGATGGATAAAGACCCCTTCTGCCTGTTTGGTGGTCAACGCCTGTGCAGACCACTTCACCCGACCTTTTCCGATGAGCTGCTCTTCGTTTTCTTGATAGACAGCGACGATGTCACCAACTTCAAAATGCCCTCTGACGTCTTGAATACCGGCGACCAATAAACTGCGCCCTTCCTCTACCATGGCTTGAGCAGCTCCGCCATCAATCACAACAGCTGCGTCTGTCCGAGCATAGAAAGCTAGCCATTGCTTGCGTTGGGTCATGGCATGCTCATCCGTTAAGAAGAGAGTGCCACGATTGGTCTGTGTGACCGCTTCTAAGAGAGCTGTATCCGTTTTGGAAGAGCAGATAAAGACAGGAACACCTGACTTGGTCGCTAACTAAGCGGCCTGCAACTTGGTCGTCATGCCACCTGTACCATTGGAGGAGCCTGCACCCGCTGCCATTTCAAAGAGTTCTTGCGTCACCTGATCTACGACGGGAATATGCTGGGCATGGGGATTGCTGGTAGGATTGTCTGTATAGAGAGCATCCACATCTGTCAACAGCACCAGCAAGTCTGCCTTGAGCAAGGACGCCACCTGCGCCGACAGGTTATCGTTGTCCCCAACCTTGATTTCCTCGATGGCAACCGTGTCATTTTCATTGATGATGGGAATGGCTCGCTGGCGCAATAAGACCTGCAGAGCTTTCGAAGCGTTCTGATAGCGTCTGGAATCTGCAAAATCATCCTGCGTCAGCAAGACCTGCGCCGACACAATCCCATCTTTCATGAAGTTTTGAGTATACTCTTCAATCAGCAAGCCCTGACCAACCGCTGCGCTGGCCTGTTTTTCCGCAATCTTGGTCGGACATTTATCAAAGCCCAAACGACGAAAACCCGCCGCAATCGACCCTGATGTCACCAAGACCACCTGATAGCCTTTTTGATGAAGCTGGGCCAACTGATTGGTTAAACGGGCAATTTTAATGCGGTCAATGGTTCCATTTTCTTGGGTAATGGAGCTGGTCCCGACCTTAAAAACAATCGTAGCGTCTGTCATTCTCATCTCTCTTCTTTCCTAGCATGTGTTAAACCAGTATACCATCTTTTTAGGGGTTTTTCTAGACCTGAAAAAGAGGAGATAATAATGAACTGCACCCCAAAAGTTAAATTTTTTCATCCAACTTTTGGGGTGCTATAACTATAGAAGGAATACTCATCATGATCGGGCTTAAAATGAGGAGATTAGACACCGCAAGACCTTTCAAGACCAGATAATCATAGGGTGCAAAACCGACAATCATCAACAGATGATAGATTTCCGATAACCAATAAGTGATGACCGGTCCAATCACATAAGGCAGATAGTAATAATAGTTTTTTCTCATCAGTCCCTCCCTGATAGCCAGCAAACACAAGCAAACTGGGCTATTCCAAGAAATCCTTGATACTTGTAATCACTTTAATCGGTGCCTTGAAGACCTTGGCAGAAGTCGTTGCTGTCTTTTTGACAAGCGTCACCGGCAAGACTGCCGTTTGCTTGACAAGCTGAAGGGAGCGGTCTGCTGGACTGCCTTCCATTGTCAGAGAATACTTGTACTGGCGACAGGCTGCTTTAGCGATAATCGCATCAAGGTAGAAGCTATAGACAGCTTTGCCGAATTGCTGAGCTGAGATAGCGTTTAGTTTTTGAGTTAAATGCTTCTGTGTCATCTCTGGCGTGCTGACAAGTGCATCAATAATCGCAGCAGGCAAATCCCTCGCATCGTAGTAGAGTGTGCCAAACATCTTGTCTGTGATGAGGTCATCAAGATAAGGATTGCCGTGAGCGATGACTGGTTTACCAGAAGCCAAGGCTTCCGTATAAGTTAGCCCCTGTGTCTCACTAGTCGAAGCTGAGATAAAAAAGTCACAAGCCTTATAATACAAAGCAACCTGATTATGGTCAATCATGCCAGTAAAAATCACCGATGCCTCTAAACCTAGTTGGGTCGTCAGTTGCTTGAGGGTTGTCAGGTAAGGCCCATCTCCAACCACAACCAGCTTAACATGCGGGTACTCGCTTAACACCTCTGGCAAACTAGCTAGGATAGCCTGAATATTTTTTTCAGAAGAAATACGAGACAGGCTTAAAAGCATGGTGTCGTTCGGCTGAAACCCTAAATCCTGTCGCAAGCGGTCAACATCTTCTTGTGAAATGTCGTCGCGAACAAACTGATCCAGTTGAATGCCTGTAGGAATCGTCCGCTTCACAGGCTTAACCTCATAGCCCTCTAAAAGATTGGTGACGATACGACTTGGACAAATGATACCGTCCAAATTATTGAGATAGCCTCTAACGATATATTTGACCATCCCGGGGCGAATAATCTTGCCCTTGGCAATATAGTCAACGTAGTCCTCATACTGGGTATGGTAAGTATGAACGACAGGAATCCGCAGGGCTTTGCCAATCAATTTCCCAAGGTTACCCATCCCAAACTCCGTCTGGGTATGAATAATGTCTAGTTGGTAGGCCTTGGCAATGCGATAAGATGTCATCAACCCGCGATAGACCACACGACGATCCATGAAGGACACAAAAGGTACACTGGGCAGACGAATAATCGTCGGATCCTCGTAGCGACCGACTGCCTTATCTGTTGTCGTAAAGATATAAACCTCATGCCCTAGTTCTTCCAACTCTTCTTTTAGGGTCCGAATACTGGTCGCAACACCAGAAACCTGAGGAAAATAAGTGTCTGTAAACAAACCGATACGCATAACCTCTCCTTTATAGAGGTCAATCTGTAAAATCTAAGACCTCTTGATAAACTGCTTTTAACGCTTCACCGATACGATTGATGGCGCGGGACTGAGCGACAGCATAACCTGCCTCTCTTTTGTCTGTTTTTCCTGATAGAATAGCTGTCAACGCATCCACAAAGCCGTCCACATCTGATGCTAAATGAACCGCTTGGTGATCAGCCCACCCCTTGTAAACAGGGATGTCTCTCAAAACAGTATGCTGGCGACTAGCTAAAGCCTCCAAGACAACAATCCCTTCCGTCTCCTCCTTACTTGGGAAGAAAAACGCATCACTCCCGGTCATCGCGCCTTCAAAGATATCTCCTTTGATGTAACCTGCGAACGTCACATTTTCTGGGTGATGTTTTTCGACAATCCGTCTGACTGACCAAGGGATTACCCACTTGTTGGTCTCTCCGAACCAGATAAAACGAACATGTGGCAATCGCTCTGCCACTTTGACAAAGTCCTCAATCCCCTTACGTTTGAAGTAAAGACCTGCACACATCACCACAGGCTGGTCATCTGTCAAACCAAAATACTGACGAAAAGCTGCTTCCTTAGCAGGATCTGCTTGGTAGCGAGCAAGGTCAATCCCATTGGACACGGCATAAATCGGACGAGTAATCCCATAACGCTCAATCAAAGACTTGGAATAGGTTGTCGGCGTGATAATGGCATCAGCTTTCTGATAAAACTGGCAGAGATACCACTTGAATAGAGGACTGACCAGGTTTGAACCGATAAAAGAATCCCGAAAATCCTCCTCTGTCGAGTGCCCATGCATGATGACCTTCTTTCCAGCCCCTTGGGCACGAGCCATCAACAACCAGCTCTTGTAACCATAGGTATTGATGTGCACCAAATCATAAGAATCTTCCGGATTTTTGGTATAAGGCACACCAGCCAAATCCAGCGCGCGCTCTTGGTGCTTGATGGCACGACCAATACCTGACTTTCTGAGGTAGTGTTCGGCTTCCAAGTAAAGTAAAACATTCATAACTGTCATTATACCTCATTTAAGGTATTTTTTCACCAATTAGCCTGAAAAAACTCTCGAAAAGACCTTACAAACTTGTTCGTTTACGGAGAAATAGCAGAGCTTTTCAGCTGCGTCACACTCATTTTAGAAGATGGCAAATTATTTTTGAGGTTTGTCTTGACATGTGTATTATTTTTATATATAATCAATTTATATATAAAAATTTTATACAAGGAGGTGACAGGATGTATTTTCCAACATCAGCCACAGTCATCGAATTCTTGATTCTGGCGATTGTGTCAGACCATGATTCTTATGGTTACGACATCAGTCAGACAATCAAGCTGATTGCCAACATCAAGGAGTCGACTCTCTACCCGATTTTGAAACGCTTGGTTCAAGAGCGATACCTGACGACCTACTCTCAGGAACATCAGGGACGGACGAGGAAATACTACTCCATAACCCCAAACGGAAGGGAACAACTTGTCTATCTGAAAGCAGAGTGGCAGCTCTACACAAGCAAGATAGACGACATCATCGAAGGGAGATTGACACATGACAAGAACTGAATACCTCAAGCAGCTCGACAGCCACTTACGCAAGCTACCCCAGGCAGATTACGAGGAGGCCATGGCTTACTTTACCGAGTACTTTGCAGAAGCAGGCGAGGAAAATGAAGCCTTGGTGATGGCAGAACTGGGTACACCCAAAGAGGCCGCCAGGGACTTGATTAACAACATCTTGGATAAAAAGGTCATGGAAGACCGCTACCCACCACGCACCAAGCGGCAGATGATTTGGCTGATTATCCTAGCTATCTTTGCCGTTCCTGTTGGAATTCCTGTTATTTTGATCATTTTAGCCCTATTAGCTGCCCTTGTCGTTCTCTTTTTTAGCCTGATGGTGGCTGGTGCATCATTTTGCCTAGCCCTTTTCATCGGTGCAGGGATCTTCCTCTGGGATGCCCTGGCCTATCTTGGGCAGGGGCAACTTTTCGCCTTCGGTTTTGGTGGCGGTCTAGCCATGCTGGGCAGCGCCTTGCTCTTGGCACTTTTGGTTTATGTCTTTGGCAAGTGGACTGCTCATGGTCTTAAAACCTTGGTCAAATGGATTATCAAGAAAGGACAACGCGCATGAAAAAGATTACCCTTAAAAGTCTCTTTATCTTCGGCTTTGCTAGTCTGATTATCGGACTGGTTATGGTATTCAGTAGCTTGCTGACAGGTGGTTTTGACCAATTACGCCAGCTCAACCAACCTGTGACAGTCACCAAAACTTACACAGACTTAAAGAGCATCGATATCACTGCTACGAACAAATACATTGACGTCTACCCTTCTGATGACGATAAGATTCACCTGACCTACCATTACTGGGAAGATGAGGAAAATACCAAGGCGAATCTCTCTGATGCCAATGGTAAACTCAGCCTCTCTGACCACGGCGAACAGGAGGAGAAGATTATTCTCCAAGGTGGGCTCAACGTCATCAGTAAAATCACGAACAGCATCAATCGTGAAAATGGTAAAATCTCCCTCGCCTTGCCTAAAGGCATAACACTTGATGAGTTACGCATCGCAACCCACGGTAGCCTCTTTATCAGAGATGCGCACATTAAATCTCTTGATGTCCCTTATTCTCATTTGGATGCCCAGCAACTGACTGTTGACAAAGGGCATATCAACAACGGGACATTCTATGATAGCCACCTCAAAAACATCACCAGTGATAATTATTATTCCTTGCATTTTAACAAAACGACCCTAGATGGTGCTACCATCACCTATAACAGCGACTTTTCTGCTCAAGATAGCATCATCAAAAATAGTACCATCAAGGGAGAATATGCCCCGATGCAACTTAAAAACACGACCCTGGACAACAGCAAGATGACATTTTCGGCAGCTTCGATTTCTGCTGAAAACCTAACTGTTCTGGGTGATGTGACGATGACCACATCAGAGTATCTCGTTGACATCAGCTTATCTGAAACCAGCAAAAACAACATTGACCTAGACCTCACAACCAGCGAGTACGGTCAGCTGACCTTGGACCCTAGTCTGAAAGACATCACGGACAATGACCAAAAAGCCACTCGTAGCCGAGCAGGTAACAAAAACAAGCTAACCATTATCAATGACCATGCAGACATCAAATTGAGATAAAATCAGTCATCATCTGCCTGGCTATCACAAAGCTCTATCTTCTGTCAGAAAACAGTAACAGCAGAAGATGGAGCTTTTTTGTACCAAAAAGCGCAGAGCACATCCGGTAATTCGTCAGAACTCGCCCTCTCCTATCGACTATATAGGAGCGGGCTAAGCCTGGGACAGAGGTTCTAATTTCTCCCTCTTGGTAATTATTAACTAAGTAAGACGTAGAGGTTGAGCGCTCTAATACGCTGGGGTCATCAGCTTTTACAGCCCTGATCAGACGACATCAGCACCTTAAGGAGGAAAATCGAATGCTGCCTTTGTCATTCAAAATCATAAAAATAGCACCCCAACAGTTAGGTGTTGTATCCAACTGTTGGGGCACCATTTACTTTTGTCTCCGTCTCGTCCTTTTATCCTCATCAAGCAATAAGACGTGGTAACTATGAGCAATCCTTGACTGGTTCTGACAGCACTAGACTTGTCCTTGTTGTTCATTGAGAACTCTAAGACCGATAAAACACTACTGGTTGCTTAGGGTCCCCTTCACCTGCCAAATTATCCTTACGGCTGAACAAGCCTTAAACATTGCTGTTGCCTCCTAAGCCATACCGTTTAGAAGTAAGGAACGACCGATGGGTTAACATCCCTTATCTATCTCAGGTAAAATAGGGCTAACAGCAGGGCACTGAGACCAAGAAGAGCTAGCAAAGCCTGCTGCTTTTGTTTTTTAGAAAAAGCATACGGGTCGACACGGTTTGGCAAGATAACGGCACACAGGGCACCACCAATCGCACCCCCTAAATGTCCCCAGATGTTAATACTTGGCATAAAGAGGTTAAACAACAAGTTCACAACAATCAGGGTTTGAAAGCTCCGTCCCATCTGTTTAAGCAAGAGATTATTCCCAAAATATCCCATAATAGCCACCCCTGCAAAGATACCAAAGATAGACGATGAGGCGCCTGCTGATAGGACTTGAGGAGCTAAAGCGATGGTCAATAAACCACCAAAAACGCCTGACACCAAAAACAATAGGATATAATCTCGTTTCGACCAGACCTGCTCTGCTATTTTACCGACGATGTAGAGGCTAAAACCGTTCATCAACAGGTGCTGCAAGCCAATATGAACAAAGTTACTGGATATTATCCGCCACCACTGGCTACTGTCTACGCGAATCAAGGCGCCAAATAACCCACCAAAGGTCAAAATAGCGGTGTTGCTGGTCGCGTAAAAGGGAAAGACAAGGTTCATCACTAGATAAACCGCCACCATCATCACTAACAGTCCAGCTGTTATCGGGTAGTCTCTATAAAATTCACGGATTTGTCTCACTATAAATCAACTCCTTTACTGCTATATCGTGGGGCTCAGGTGTAAAATGGCAGAGCTGCTTTTCATAAACCGTCGCCAAGGTCATGCCCTCATAGTCTGCCAAGTAGCGGTCATAAAAACCGCCACCATAGCCGATACGATAGCCTTGACGATTAAAAAGTAGCCCAGGCACATGAATGAGGTCAATCTCAGACTTATCAACCACATCATGAGACATCGGTGATAAAATCCCCAAAGCACCTTCTGTCAGCTCATCTGAACAGTAGGGAACAAAGACCATCTCTACGTCACCGACAAGTTTCGGGACAACCACCTGTTTACCGTCTGACAGCGCACGATCAATGAAGGGAGCCGTCTGCCATTCATGGGGGAGGGATAGATAGGTTGCCACTGTCTGAGCCTGACAATAGGCATCGTGCTTAAGCAAGCTCTCCAACAGACCTTGGTCAACAAGGGCTTTTGCCTTAGGCGACCAAGCTCTAAGCCACGCCAAAATCTCCTGTCGCCGTTTCTTTTTTGTCATGTCTCTATCATAGCAGATTTTCCAATTTTTGGATAATCTTTGCTACCTTAAGCCGGTTTAAGGTTTTTTTAAGGTTTCGGATCTATAATAAAATCTTTCCTAAAACTACCAATTTCCCAAAGTGATGAGTGATAGCTAACCCCTATTACTCTCTTTTTCATAAATCTCCTAAAGTTAAGTTTTCAACAACTTAACACACCCCTTTTTAAAAGCAGCCATTCGGCTGATTTTTTTATGTCAACAAAATCACAGGTTCTATGCCAAATAAGCAATTTCTCTAAAAACGGCTGACAAAAAACACTTGCCACATCAAAATAGATGACAAGTGTTTTCTTTATCTAGTGACGTCGTCAACTAGTTGAGGCAGCTGTTCAAAAAATGTCCGACTTGCTCTACCGCAAAAGCAATAGCTCGCTCATCTGGGCTCATTTTGGGATGGTGAAGAGGATACGGGGTGTCCACGCCCAACCAGAACATGACCCCAGGAACTTTATGGAGTAGGTAGCCAAAGTCTTCACCCGTCATGGCTGGCGGGCAGTCAATCAAATTGACCCCTTCTGCCTTCTCAAAAAACGCCATCAGGTTTTTGGTCAAGTCTGGGTGATTTTCCACAGGCAGATAACCGCCTTGGTTGAGCTCGATGTCCACCGTCATGTCAAAAGACTGGGCGACACCCTGTGCTAACTGCCGCACCCGCTCCTGCATGGGCAGGCTATTCTCTTGGGTCAAGCTACGGATGGTGCCATGCAGAAAAGCCGTATCGGCGATGACATTGTTGGTCGTGCCAGCTGTCATGTGCCCAAAAGTCACCACGCCTCCCTTAATCGGGTCAACGTTACGGCTGACGACTGTCTGGACTTGGGTGACAAAGTAACTAGCCGCCACCAAGGCATCCTTGGTCTCGTGAGGAAAGGCAGCGTGTCCCCCCTTGCCTCTAAAGGTAATTTTCACCTCACAAGTACCTGCAAAGAGAGTGCCAGCGTTAGTCGCAATGTCACCAACCTTCATGTCTGGTCTGACATGAAGGGCGTAAAACTCATCTGGCAACCACTCACCAAACGCTCCATCATCATACATGAGCTTGGCACCCGCCAAATTCTCCTCAGCTGGCTGAAAGAGGAAGAGCATGTTGTTCTTGGGTTGCTGCTCTGCTATTTTTTCCAAAAGTCCCAAGGCAATGGTCATGTGGACATCGTGTCCACAGGCGTGCATCCGCCCCTCGTGCTGACTGGCAAAGTCTAGTCCCGTCTCCTCAACGATCGGTAGCCCGTCCATATCTGTCCGCCAGCCGATGGTTTTCTTAGGCGCATAGCCCCGCACAAAGACCAAAACCCCTGTCTGCCACAATTTTTGGTCGATGTACGGCTTGTTGAGCTGGCGTATCTGCTCCAGCAGATAGCTCTGTGTCATCTTCTCCTCCAAGCCCAGCTCAGGTATCTGATGGAGGTCACGGCGAATGGTTACTAAATCAAGTGTCATTTTTTATTCCTCTAGTCAAAGAGACCGACAAGCGGTCTCTGTCTTATAGTGTACGCAAGGCTTCTTCTAAAGCTGTTTTTTGTTGGGTTTTTTCATCAATTTCCTTGATGATGCGAGCTGGAACACCTGCTACCACGACATTTTCTGGGACATCTTGGGTGACGATGGCTCCTGCCGCAACGACAGAACCACTGCCAATCTGTACCCCTTCAATCACCACAGCATTGGCACCGACAAGGACATTGTCTCCGACACGAACAGGCTGGGCAGAGGCAGGCTCAATCACGCCTGCAAGGACAGCGCCCGCACCGATGTGGCTATTTTTTCCAACAGTCGCACGCCCTCCTAAGATTGCGCCCATATCAATCATGGTCCCTTCACCAATCTCAGCTCCAATGTTGATAACCGCCCCCATCATGATGACAGCATTGTCTCCGATGGTCACTTGGTCACGGATGATCGCACCTGGCTCGATACGGGCATTAATGGCCTTTTTATCCAGCAAAGGCACTGCTGAGTTACGGGAGTCATTTTCCACGACATAGTCACGGTTGGCAACCAGACCAGAGAGCAAGGGCTCAATCTCCTGCCAATCACCAAAGAGGACATTGCCTAGCTTGGTCACACTGGCTGGGACTTCTCCCGCTAGCGTCCCTTCAAAGGTGACCTTGACTGGAGTGACTTTCTTGGCTTGAGCGATAAATTGAATGATTTCTTGTGCAGACATCTTGGTTGCGGACATGATAACTCTCCATTTCGTTTTTTACCATTATAGCAGATTTTTCTAAAAGCACCAGCAAAAACGACCTCAAAGAGATCGTTTTTGACCAAGCTGTCTAAAGTGTTTAACGATGTTGACGACGATGAACCAAGCCAAGGCTTATTGAATTAGACGGAACAGATTGAGACACTTGACTACTCGTCAGTTTTCCTTAGTATCCAAGACGATGGTCACTGGTCCATCGTTGACGAGGCTGACCTGCATATCCGCTCCGAAAAGGCCTATTTTGACAGGAACATGTTGGGCAAGTTCGGCGTTGAACTGGTCATAGAGTTGGCTAGCTAGCTCTGGCTGTGCTGCTCCTGTGAAAGCTGGGCGATTGCCTTTTTTGGTCTGTGCAAAGAGGGTAAACTGTGAGACAGAAAGAACCTCGCCCTTGATGTCTTGGACGGACCGATTCATTTTGCCTGCCTCGTCAGCAAAAAGTCGCATGTTGGCGATTTTTCGCACAGCGTAGGCGATGTCTGCGGTGGTATCATCTGGAGCAATCCCAACCAACAGGAGCAGACCTTGCCCGATAGCTGCTCTGCTATGTCCCTCAATCGCCACCGAAGCAGTTGCCACGCGTTGAATAACAATTTTCATGTCCCCTCCTTAACCGTTGGTGCGTTTGACGGAGTAGACGTCTGGCACCATCTTGATTTTATCTGCCACAGTAGTTAGGGTGGCGAGGTTTGGAATGCCAAACTTGATATGAACGTTGACGAACTTCATGTCCTTGGTCGGCTGGGCGTTGACCGCCATCAGGGTCTTGGTGGCATTGTTGAGAATTTGCAGGATATCGTTGAGAATGCCTGGGCGATTGAAGCCGTAGATGTCAATGTCAGCCACATAGTCCTTGCTGGTATTGGTGTCGTCCCATTCCACCTCAATCAGGCGCTCTTCATACCCCTCCTGTCCCTTGATGTTGTTGCAGTCGGAGCGATGGATGGCAACGCCACGCCCTTTGGTGATATAACCCTCAATAATATCACCTGGCACGGGATTACAGCACTTGGCGATCCGCATAAGGAGACCTGATGCGCCTTGGATGATGACACCGTTCTCGCTCTTGACCTTTAGGACGTCACGTTTGGTTTCATGCTTGACTTCGCCGCCCTTGACCAGCTCCTCAGCTTCAGCTCTGGCTCTGGCTTTTTCTTCCTCACGGCGCTCTTTTTCGGTCAATTTATTAAAAACAGCGACAGCTGAAATTTCTCCAAAACCAACAGCAGCATAGAGGGTCTCCTCGTTACGATAGTTGAGCCGTGGCAAAATCTCATCAATATGCTTTTTATCCAGGTATTTATTGGGCACATAGCCGTTGTCCTGCAAGGTGGTCACCAGCATCTCGCGCCCTTTGTTGATGGATTGTTCCTTATCTTGGTTTTTGAAAAACTGCCTAATCTTGTTTCTGGCCTTGTTGGTTTTGACCATCTTTAGCCAGTCGCGACTAGGACCAAAGGAACTCTTATTGGTGACAATCTCGACCACGTCACCTGTTTTTAATTTATGGGTCAAGGGCACCATTTTCCCATTGACCTTAGCCCCGATGGCTTTTTCTCCAACTTCTGTGTGAATATCGTAGGCAAAGTCAATGGGACCAGAGTCCTTAGGCAGTTCACGCACCGCCCCATTTGGTGTGTAGACATAGATGCGCTCCGAGAAGATGTCTTCTTTGACAAAATCAACAAATTCCTTGGCATCACTGGCCTGACTTTGAAATTCGGATAATTGCTTAATCCAGTTGATGCCGATAGCGGTTTCTTTGGTGTCGACCTTGTTGGTCATCCCTTTTTTATAGGCCCAGTGGGCAGCAACCCCGTACTCCGCCACGCGGTGCATTTCCTTGGTTCGGATTTGCACTTCAATAGGACCCGTCGGCCCATAAACTGTTGTATGGATGGACTGGTAACCATTGGCCTTGGGCGCAGCCACATAATCCTTAAACCGACCCGGCATAGGCCGCCAGAGTTCATGAATATAGCCTAGCATGGCGTAGACATCGCTGGTCGTCTCCATCAAACACCGGATGGCAATCAGGTCAAAAATCTGATCAAACCGCTTTTTCTTGTCATGCATCTTGCGGTAGATGGAGTAGATGTGTTTTGGGCGCCCATAGATTTTGCCTTGAAGCCCTTGTTCGCTGGTGTAGTCTTGGATTTTTTGGACGATTTGCTCGACCTGCTCTTCACGCTCCTTGCGTTTCTCGTTCATCAGGTGCTTGATTTTGTAAAATTCTGGCTCGTTAAGGTAGCGAAAAGCCAAATCTTCCAACTCCCACTTGATGCGACTAATCCCCAAACGATGAGCAAGCGGAGCGTAAATTTCCATGGTTTCTCGGGAAATCCGCTCCTGCTTATCTGGTCTCAAGTGTTTAAGGGTCTTCATATTATGCAAACGGTCTGCCAACTTGACCAAAATCACTCGCAAGTCTTTTGACATGGCAATCAACATCTTACGGTGGTTTTCTGCCAGTTGCTCCTCGTGAGATTTGTACTCAACCTTACCTAGCTTGGTGACGCCATCAACGATGCTAGCAACCTCCTGACCGAACTGCTCTGCCATATCCTCAAGGGTAATGTCAGTGTCCTCGACCACATCGTGGAGGAAACCGCAGGCAACGGTGACGGCATCCAACTTGAGGTCCGCTAAAATGCCAGCCACTTCGATAGGGTGGTTATAGTAAGGCTCTCCAGATTGGCGGAACTGCCCGTCATGAGCTTTTTCCCCGTACCGATAGGCTTTTTCGACCAAAGCAATCTCCTCTGGTCCCATATAGGTCTTAATTTGATTAAGGACACTTTGTCCTTTGTTATCCTTGTTTGCCATCACGCACCCTCTCTCTTTCTAAACGTTGTTCTTGTTCGTAAATCAGCTGTCCGATAACTGCTGCCAAATCATCCAGCTGATAAGCCCTTGCCAGAGGGAGATAGACCGTTCTTGTCTCCTCAAGTTTCTCTGCTTGCTCAGGTTTTTCATGCCTGATAGGGTTTGTAGGTTGTGGATACGGTCAGCCAGTTTAACAATTAGCACCCGTTTGTCGACATCTGTTGCCTGTTTAATCTTGTCGATGGTGCAGGTCTTACAGCAACTGAACTTCGTCACTCCATCAACGATAAAGGCCACCTCATCACCAAAGTTCTGACGAATTTGTGCCAACGTATAGTCCGTGTCTTCAACCACATCATGAAGCAGGGCTGCCACTACCGTCACCGCATCATGTTCTTTATCCGCTAAAAAACAAGCCACTGCCAGGAGTGACTAAAATAAGCCGTCACCCCATCATCTCGTGTCTGTTTGACATGTGCCTCATTGCTGATATGCAGTGCCAACAAGACCTTGCCGACTTCCCAAAAATTGAGATAAGTGTTAACCTGCTTCAACAAATAAACTTCTTTGTGGTGGTTTAGCACAATTACTCCTCTTTCAAACTTGTTTTTCCTTCTATTTTACCTGTTTCTCAAAAAAAGTGCAAAGACTTGACCGATTTTTAATGCTAACCCTAAAACTTCTAACAAGGCTTTAAAATCCGTCAATATTCTGTTTTCAACCGTTATCAATTAAACATATTGCCAATTTTATCTTATTCGTGTATAATAATCTTACCGTTTTTGAAAAGGAGATTGAAAATGTCTAAATACTACCGCACAAAAACTGCTGTGCTTTTAGCTACTCTTTTAGCTACTGCCAGCACAAGCCTTGTCAAGGCTGGGGAAAATCAGCCAACAAACCCTGAACAGAACAATACGGTTAATGCAACGCTAAATCAACCATCAACACAGACGGATGATCAAGCAGCAGCTTCATCAACCAGCACCGCTCCTCAAAATGCAGAAACAGCTGCTGCCGCAACGAACGGTAAGGAGTTTATCGCACCAGTTGAAGGGCAAACTGTTGATGTTCGCATCCTGTCTACGACTGACCTCCACACCAACTTAGTCAACTATGACTACTACCAAGATAAGCCATCTCAAAACCTTGGATTAGCTAAAACCGCTGTGCTTATTGAGGAAGCCAAAGCAGAGAATAGCAACGTTGTTCTTGTTGATAACGGTGACACCATCCAAGGAACACCGCTGGGGACTTATAAGTCTACCGTTGACCCTATCGAAGCTGGCGAGCAACACCCAATGTACAAGGCGCTAACTGCTCTTGGTTTTGACGCCGGAACACTTGGGAACCACGAGTTCAACTATGGTTTAGATTATTTGGACAAGGTTGTAGCGACTGCTGGTATGCCTCTGGTAAACGCTAATGTCCTAGACGCACAAACCCACCAGCCACTCTATGACACGCACAAGATTCTCACCAAAACGTTCACAGACAAACAAGGAAATCCTGTTAGCTTAAACATTGGTATCACAGGCATCACACCGCCTCAAATCCTCAACTGGGACAAATCTCACTTGGAGGGCAAGGTCATCGTTCGTGACGCTGTTGAAGCTCTGGAAGAACTTGTTCCAAAAATCAGGCAAGCAGGCGCTGATATTGTACTGGTACTCTCCCATTCAGGTATCGGTGATGATGTCTATGACAAGGGAGAAGAAAATGTTGGCTATCAAATCGCAGGCATTTCTGGGGTTGATGCCGTTGTGACAGGGCATTCTCACGCAGAGTTCCCAGCAGGAGGCAAGGGGTTCTACAGCCGTTATCCTGGTGTCGATGACGTTAACGGTTTAATTAACGGCACTCCAGTTACCATGGCAGGTAAATATGGTGACCACCTCGGTGTCATCGACCTCAACCTCACCTACACTAATGGCAAATGGCAAACAAATACTGCCAAAGGCGCTATTCGGAAAATCGACACCAAATCGGAAAATGTTAACGCACAAATCTTAGCTATTGCCAAGGAAGCACACGAGGGAACAGTCGGCTATGTTCGCCAACAAGTTGGCACAACAACAGCACCGATTACAAGCTATTTCGCCTTGGTCAAAGATGACCCATCTATCCAAATCGTTAATAACGCCCAAATTTGGTATGCTAAACAAGAGCTGGCAGGAACACTAGAAGCTAATCTCCCAATTTTATCTGCCGCAGCCCCATTCAAAGCTGGAGGTCGGAATTTTAGTGATGTGACCAATTACACTGATATCCCTGCTGGTCCTATCGCTATCAAAAACGTGGCTGATCTCTACCTCTATGACAACGTGACTGCTATCTTAAAATTGACAGGCGCTGATATTAAAGAATGGCTAGAGATGTCAGCTGGGCAGTTCAACCAGATTGACCCAAGCAGCAAAGACCCTCAATACCTTGTCAACGCAGGCTATCGCACTTATAACTTTGATGTAATTGATGGATTGACCTATCGCTATGACATCACACAACCAGCCAAATACGACCGCAACGGTAAGCTGATTAATGCAGATGCTAGTCGTCTCCGTGATGTCTCTTATCAAGGACAACCGCTAGATGAGCAGCAAGAATTTATCGTGGTGACCAACAACTACCGTGCTAACGGCAACTTCCCTGGCGTGGTCAAGGCAACCCTCAATAAACTGCTCAATTTAGAGAATCGCCAAGCCATTATCAACTACATCATTTCTGAAAAGACAATCAACCCATCGGCTGATAATAACTGGGGCTTTACCGACAGCATCAAAGGGCTGGATGTTCGCTTCCTCTCTGCCGATAGTGCTAAAAACCTAGTGACTAATGCCAAGGACATTACTTATCTCAATCCAGCCGATAAGAATGACGGCTTTGGTGAATTCCGTCTGGTTTATATCGAACCAAAACCACAGCCAAAACCAAATCAGGAACAAGAGGCTAATAATCCATCTATTCCTGACAACAAGCGGCAACTGGATGACATCGAGCGACAAGAGATTCGTGCGATTGTTACCAAGGCCTTTAATGCACCTCAAGCACAGGCAACCCAAACAAGCACCTCTGCTCAGCAATTACCAAAAACAGGCGATAGCAACACCGCCTTGCTAAGCTTGTTAGGGGTACAGATTTTGGGAAGCCTTGGCCTACTAGCCCGCCGGCCTAAGCAGGACTAAGAACTCGTAAAAACGACAAGAAGATTCTTTCTTGCCGTTTTTATGTTATACTATTTTAGTAGGAGGTTAGGGGCATGACAAAGCCGATTTTACTGAAATTTCTGCGTGAGCTCTTGCTGGGATATTGTTTGCTGTCTCTGGTTGCTCTGGGAATTATACTTGTGCATGGTGAGCCTAGTTTTCACTTCAATCGACCACTGGGCGGTGGAATTTGGATGATAGCTATCCTCAGGCATCTCCCTTATAAGGGCTGGGGTAAGTTTTGGCTTGGACTTGGGGTGCCAATTTTAGTTGCTTGGCTATGGCTTGCCTTTTTTCCACAGGGGCTGATGGTCTCGCGTGTTCAGCTTATCGGGCTTAGTCTAGCTTATCTAGTAACTGGTGGACTCTGTCATGTTTACTTGCAGAAAGGAAGAAAAAATAATGACTAAACGAATTGCCTTAATAATCGCTCGTGAGGTTTTTCTGGGAACGTCTCTATCACTCTGTCTCATCGCCCTCTTGATGGTCGCCAGAGGAGACGAGAGTTATTTACTGCGTTTCTTGTTCAGTACAATTTTCTTGGTAACAGCTGCTTTCAGACATAGCACCTATACAAACTGGAAAAAATTAGGGCTAATCATTTTACCCATTATGGCTTTAGAATTTATCTGGTTTTCCTTAACCTCTGGCTTAGTCATGACCTTGGGACAGGTGCTTCTATACGGTCTGGTACGGGCTGGTCTAGGGCTGCTCTGTCACTGGGGTCTTCGGACGAACTCCTAAGGGTAAGAGCCCTATCTCTGGTCTCACAGGCTCGGTAGAAGTCCCTCTAGTCACTAATCACTCGTTTCAAGAAACTGGACTTATCGTCCATCTGCTCTGCTATTTTCCCAAAAAGAAAGGATACCTATGACAACTATCGACTACATCACACAACTGACCGCTATCCCATCGCCGACAGGGTTTACGCGCCACATCATGGACTGGGTGCAAACCGAGGTCGAGGGGATGGGCTATGCAGCAACTCGAACACCAAAGGACGGGCTGCTCGTCACCATCAAGGGGGCAAATAATGACAAGCACCGCCTCTTGACGGCTCACCTCGACACGTTAGGCGCTATGGTACGGGCCATCAAACCTGACGGTCGCCTGAAAATAGCCCTAGTCGGTGGCTTTACCTACAACGCTATCGAGGGTGAAAACTGTACCATTCATGTGGCGAAAACTGGTCGTCAAATATCAGGTACAATCCTGCTCCACCAGACCAGTGTCCATGTCTATCGTGACGCTGGTAAGCTGGAACGTCAGCAGGACAACATGGAAATTCGACTGGACGAGAAGGCGAGAACGGCTGAGGAGACACGGGCTCTTGGTATTGAGGTGGGTGATTTTATTTCTTTCGATCCACGAACGGTGGTGACAGAGACCGGCTTTATCAAGTCCCGCCATCTGGATGACAAGGTTTCCGCAGCCATTCTTCTCAATTTGCTCAAGACCTACAAGGCTGAACAAGTTGAATTGCCTTATACGACGCATGTTTACTTCTCCTCTTTTGAGGAGGTGGGGCACGGGGCCAACTCAAGCATTCCTGCGAAGACCATCGAGTACATCGCTGTTGATATGGGCGCCATGGGAGATGACCAGCAGACGGACGAATACACGGTCTCTATCTGTGTCAAAGACGCGTCAGGACCTTATCATTACGGGCTGCGCCAGCATTTGGTTGCCCTTGCTGAAAAGGAACAAATTCCCTATAAGCTGGATATCTACCCCTACTACGGTTCGGATGCTTCGGCAGCCATGTCCGCAGGGGCTGAGGTCCGTCACGGGCTTCTAGGAGCTGGTATCGAGTCCAGCCATGCTTACGAGCGTACCCACACCGATTCTATCCAAGCTACCGAACGACTGGTTGATGCCTATCTCAAGAGTGAGATGATTGATTAACATTGCTCAGCCTGCCACTCGATTATCTGACAAGAAAGGATAATCTAATGACCCCTCTTATCCTCATTCGAGGCAACGCTGGTAGTGGAAAAACCACGCTAGCAACCGCCCTCCAACAGCAACTGGGCGAAAATACCCTGCTCCTCTCTCAAGATCTCCTTCGCCGCACCATGCTAAATGCCAAGGACGGCACAAACACGCCGACTATCCCACTCCTCATGAGCTTGCTGGACACAGGCAAAACACTTTGTGACACCATTATCATCGAGGGGATATTTCGCTCCGACTGGTATGCACCAGTCTTTGATAAGATAGCTGAGCAGTTTTCTGACCAACTCCACGCTTATTACTACGATTTACCTTTTGAGGAGACTCTCCGCAGGCACCAGACCCGAGCCAAAGCAGCTGAATTTGGTGAAGAAGCCCTTCGCCGCTGGTGGGTCGACAAGGACTACCTCCCCCAGATACCTGAAACCCTGCTCCCACAAAACCTAAGTTTAGAGGAGGCTGTTCAACTCGTCTTAGCAGAGGTGGCGACAACATCGATTTAGTCATCTGATTGTCTCATCAATTAAGGAAAAAATGAAACTATTAAAATCAATACTCGCTTTTATTAGCTTTATGGGCTTAGGATTTGTCGGTGGCTGGCTGATTTCAGGTTTTTTACCGACAAGCCGTCAGACCATTGATGTCCCTGCCAGTCAAGGATGGCTACTATTGCCGCTAACAATCATCTGCTTTTTACTGGCTGGTATCTTACAAATTGCCATTCATGAGGCTGGGCATGTCTTTTTTGGTTGGCTGACAGGTTATCGCTTCCTCAGTTATCGCCTGCTCAATCTCCACTGGCAGCGTATTGATGGCAAACTAAAACTCTTTCGCCATAGTCTCGCTGGAACTGCTGGGCAGGCTTTGATGACACCACCTCAACCTGTTGAGGGCAAAATCCCCTATGTCCTCTATAATCTCGGTGGAGGCTTGGCCAACCTCATCACCTTGCCACTCTGCTATGGTCTGACTTATTTCCTTCCTCAATTTGCTCTACTTTGGGACACGCTAGCTTTCTTTGGGTTAATCGGTGCCCTGACAAACTTGATCCCACTGGGCAAGACGTTTCCCAACGATGGCTATAACATCTACTCGATTGCCAAGCACCCGAAAGTCTCGCTCTACTTTTATGCTCAACTGGCCGTTCATGCCAAGATGGCACAAGGCGTGCCCTATCAGGACATGCCAAAAGATCTCTTTCTCATCCCAGAAAAAGAAGACATCACAAATCCCATCATTTTTAGCGCCAGCCTGAACTGGGTCAATCGTCTGATGGCTCTGAATCAGTTTGAGGAGGCACGAGATTATCTGAACAGCTTGGCTATTGCCCAACAGCCCCTCTCTCAGATTTATCAGGTTCTAGGGAAAATCACGCTGAGCTATCTGGAGCTGCTCTGTCAACAGGAGACCCGTGTGTCTTTTGACAAAGAGGAGTGGAAGCTGATTGGCGCTCTGAGCAAATCCCAGCCGATGGTCACCGTCTTTGCCTGTGCCTACCATTCCTTAGTTACTGGCGATGATAAAAAGGCGGAGCAGGCCTTAGCGCAGTTTACTAAACTGGCAAAAACCTACCCCTATCCTGTCGACTATGCCGATGAAGCATCGCGCTAACAACGATTTCAGGCACTAAAGGAAACAAGATAAAAATTCAGCGAACAAATCGCTGAATTTTTTTAGTCTACATAAAGTTTTGATTTATTACTCAACCAGCTATACAGGAGACCGATTAAAATCCCTCCACCGACATAGTTGCCCAGAGCTGCAAAGAGGAAGTTAGATAAGACGCTAAGAACAGTCATCCCCTCAATACCACTTCCAAAAGAGAAGAACGACAAGGAAAAGAGAGAGAAGTTAGCGATCACGTGCTCGTAGCCTAAGAAGGCAAAGATAAAGATAATGAAAATCAGAGCAATCACACGTCCTGCATCATCCTTCATTCGCATAGAAACGAAAACAGCAATATTAACAACCATATTGGCGAAAATACCTTCTACAAACTGGGTCAGGGGAGTTTCTGCCAACTTGGCCACTGCCGCCTCGATTAAATAACTATCGGCTTCCACATGCCCCGCTTGAAATGGTGTGGTCAGAGATAAGAGAAAAGTGATAACAACCGCACCAACAAAGTTAAAGAAGATACAGGTAGCTAGAATTTTGAGGGCCGTTTTGAATGGAATCACCTTACGATGGACAGCTGAGGTCATGTACATCATGTTGGATGTCCCTAGCTCTGCATTCATATAGAGAATCATAACCAAACACCAGCCAAACATCAAGGCATAGCTAAATTTCCCGAGACCGTCAACGATATGATTGAGCTTGTCCGCTGTATAAGCTGAAATGGCCAGACCAATTGCCAAGTAAACACTTGCCATAATCGCACGAACGGCGTAGCCCCAGAAATTGGTCTCAATCAAATCAGCCTTTTTCTTAATGCTTTTGTCAATGTTATAAATCAGTGTATCCTGATGTTCTGCCATATTACAGCCCTCGTTTTCTTTATCATTTTTTTCACAATACCTAGTATAGCAAAAATTATGCCAAATAGTAAGCCTTTTTAGCAGAAAAAGAAGAAATTATACTGAAAGCGATTCGCTAAACCATCACGAGAGAAAAATAGGACTTGCTAAGAGAAAATTATTTAGCCTGAGTTTCTAAGCCCTGTCGCAATGCCATTGATGGTCGTATGGATCTGCTTGAGCGCTGTCTCATCCAGCCCCCCTCGTCGGAGACGTTTAATCAACTCGATTTGGACATAATTGAGGACATTGAAGTAAGGGAGGCGGTAGTCTAAACTCGCCTTGAGGAAGGGCAAATCTTCCAACAATTCCTCATGCTGCTCAATCGCTAAAATCATGTCCTTGGTCAACTGCCACTCGTCCAAAATCAGATTGAAGACCTCACGCACCTCAGGAGACTCACACATCTGAGCATACTGGAAGGCGATGTTCATGTTGGATTTGGATAAAACCATGTCAACATTTGACAACAGTGAGTTAAAGAAGGGCCATTTTTGATACATGTCTTGCAGTTTAGACAGATGGCTAGGGTCTTTGTCAATAAAGCGTTTAAAGCTAGAACCAACCCCATACCAACCTGGCAACATGACTCGGTTCTGTGACCAAGAAAAGACCCAAGGAATAGCACGCAAGCCAGAAATATCAGTGATGGTCTTACGCGCCGCAGGACGAGACCCGATATTGAGGCTTGAAACCTCACGAATCGGACTAGCCGCAAAGAAATACTCGTAAAAATGCTCATGTCCAAACACCAAATCACGATAGCTATCGTAACTGTCTGTCACAATCTCGTCCATCGTATCACGGTAATTGTCAATCTGTGTTTCATCCGTAATCATCTGCGTCACCATACGATTCAAGGTCGCAGACAGTAACATTTCCAGGTTGTAGTAGGCAGTGTCTTTATTGCCGTACTTATTGCCAATCACTTCACCTTGCTCAGTGACCCGAATACGATCTTTTATCGACCCAAAGGGTTGTGAGGTGATGGCATCATAGGATGGTCCACCGCCACGACCAACAGTTCCACCGCGACCGTGGAAGAAGGTGATAGCAACCCCGTGAGCATCTCCAATTTGAGTCAGTTCATTTTGCGCCTTGTAGAGCGTCCAACCTGAGGCAAGATAGCCACCATCCTTGTTGGAATCAGAGTAGCCCAACATGATTTCTTGATAGCCCTTGTTTCCTGCAATCCAAGTCTTAGCCACATCTAGGGACAGGTAACGTCGCATGATGTCGCCAGCATTGTCCAAATCCTCGATGGTTTCAAAAAGCGGTACAATCTGAATACGGGCAAAAGCCTTATCGACCAAACCAACTTCTTTTAACAGCACAGCAAGTTCTAGCAAATCCGAGACGCTTTCTGAGTGCGAAATGATGTGTTGTTTAATAATGTCCTCACCCATCTTATCTTTGAGCTCGCGAGCTGTTTGGTAGATGGCTAGTTCCGAAATGAGTAGGTCAGACTTTTCTTGATTGGTCGCAGACAAAAGACGCGGATCGTGTTCCAACTGATAAAGCAAGACCCGACATTTATCCTCCTCAGACAGAGCGGTATAGTCTGACTCGATATTGGCCGAGCGGAGCAGCTCTGCTACGCATGCTTCATTGATTGATGAGTCTTGACGCATATCGATGGAGGCGAGATAAAAGCCAAAAATCTCCACAGCCTGCAAAAGTTCTGAAAAGTCACCGTCTACAAGGGTTACTCCCCCGTGAGCCTGCAGCGATTCTTTCAAAATCACTAAGTCTCGCTGAAAGGCATCAGACGTCTCATAACGCGGCGACGCCTCTCCCTGGTCTAACAAGTAAGCAAGAGTATTGACCAACTTTTTCTCAATATAGGTCAAGGCACGACGGTAAAGTTCTTTTTCACGGAACTCTGATGAGTCTGTCGACAGCTCTGCCATGGCCTGCAAGACGGCGGAAGCCCCCACGTAGTTCGTTGACAGTGAGAAAATTTTGTAAAGGCTGGCGATTTTATCCAAATAATAGTTTAAAATTACCTCGGCTTGTGTTGTGGCAGACAAGCGAAGCGTATCAGCTGTCACAAACGGATTGCCATCACGATCCCCGCCGAGCCACATCCCCATCGTGATCGGCTTAGGGTTATCCAGTTCAATGCCTCTATCAGCTGCCAGTGCCTTGTACTGCCCCACCAGACTAGTGATGGCTTGAATCAATGATTGGTTGTAGTACTCCGTTACATTGCTGATTTCGTTTTTAACCTTGAGCTTTTTCTCTCGGATAATGTCTGACTGCATGATCAGCTCGATATGGCGACGAAGATCAGCTAGCCACTTGTCTTGGTTGACCAAACCTGCTTTGACATCGCGATATTTTCGTAATAACAGATGAATCTGATTGGTCAACCCCAGCATGGTACGACGCTGTACCTGAGTTGGATGTGCTGTTAAAACTGGAACAACATTGACCTGCTCTAAAATCCGTTTGGCATCGTGGTCTGAGGCAACAGCGTCCAAAGTCAGCGACAGTTTCCCCAGATAATCCTGATTGGTATTATTTTGGTAATTGACCTCATAAGCTAAGTCGACATCCTCTGAAATATTGATCAGTAAGGGCAAAATCGAAAAATAACGGGACACAATTTCCATCTGCTGGGTGTCCAAACTAGCCACCTCGGCCTCCAAACCTTGGTAGGCTTGCCGGCGAGACAAGTCTGTCAGGCGTTCAATCACCTCAAACTGCTCATCACCAATCATTCGGCGTGTCACATCCTCCAGCAGTTGCTGCAAAATGGCGACTTCCTCCTGAACAGCAGCCTTATTGTTATTACTTTCGAGTTTCTTGATGGTCATCCGTCGCCTCACTTTCTTGGTTTTGGACATGGCAGAGCTTGCCACTAAGTCTTTTCATTTTACCATATTTTTAGGAAAAAGAGTAGAACTGGGGAAATGATGGATTTTTTGCTATAATAGTCAATGACTAACGATAAAGGAGACAACACAAATGAAACAACATGCCCGTTCAGAATTTCCAGAAAATGAACTCTGGGACTTAACCGCTCTCTACAAAGACCGCGAAGATTTTCTAAACGCGATGGAAAAGACCTTAGAGGACATCAACCTCTTTAGCCGCAACCATCAACACTTGCAAACGGTTGACGAGTTCACCGCTGCTCTGATGGAACTGGAGCAGATTTATATCGCCATCAGCCATATCAGCGCTTATGCCTTCATGCCTCAGACAACGGATTATGGGGCAGAAGAGTTCGCTCAGCTTGCAGCGGCAGGGAGCGAGTTCATGACCAAGGCACGGGTTGCCTTATCCTTCTTTGATACAGCCCTTATGTCCGCTGAGCTGTCAGTCCTAGACGAGCTAGAGAAAAACCCTCAGTTCAGCTCAGCCATTCGCCAAGCAAAACTCCAGAAAAAACATGCTCTAACCCCTGAAGTGGAAAAGGCACTAGCCAATCTGCGCGAGGTTTTTGCTGCCCCTCACGACATCTATACGAAGATGCGGGCAGGCGACTATGCTATGGCAAGTTTCGAGGTTGATGGTAAAACCTATGAGAACAGTTTTGTGCTTTATGAAAACTTTTATCAGAACCATGGCAATGCTGAGGTGCGTGAAAAAGCCTTCCGCTCCTTCTCAGAGGGTCTTCGCAAGCACCAACATGCTGCTGCTGCTGCCTATCTTGCTCAAGTAAAATCCGAAAAACTCGTGGCAGATATGCGTGGCTATGACAGTGTCTTTGACTACCTGCTAGCTGGTCAGGAAGTTGAACGTCAACTGTTTGACCGCCAGATTGACCTGATTATGAATGACTTTGGACCGGTAGCGCAAAAATACCTCAAACATGTCGCTAAGGTTAATGGTTTAGAGAAGATGACCTTTGCGGATTGGAAACTCGACCTTGATAGCGCCCTCAACCCTGAGGTATCTATTGACGACACCTACAATTTAGTGATGAAAGCCTGCGCTCCTTTGACAGAAGAATACACCCGCGAAATCACTCGTTATCAAGAAGAACGCTGGGTTGACTTCGCTGCCAATACCGGTAAGGAATCTGGAGGTTACGCCAACGACCCTTACCGTGTCCATCCTTATATCCTGATGAGTTGGACTGGTCGGATGAGTGATGTCTACACCCTGATTCACGAAATCGGTCACGCTGGTCAGTTTATCTTCTCAGATAACCACCAAAGTTACTTTAACTCTCATATGTCAACTTACTTTGTCGAAGCCCCATCGACGCTTAACGAGCTGTTGCTCAGCGATTATTTGGAAAATCAATTAGATGACCCTCGTCAAAAACGCTTTGCCCTTGCTCACCGCCTAACTGACACTTACTTCCATAACTTTATCACCCATCTTCTTGAGGCAGCTTTCCAACGTCGAGTTTACACCTTGATTGAAGAGGGCAAGACGTTCGGGGCAGAACAGCTGAATGCCATTATGAAAGAGGTCCTAAGCCAGTTCTGGGGAGATGCTATTGACATTGACGATGACGCAGCGCTCACTTGGATGCGTCAAAGCCACTACTACATGGGCTTGTACAGCTATACTTATTCAGCTGGACTTGTCATTTCAACCGCTGGCTACCTCAATATCAAAAACAACCCAAATGGTGCCAAGCAATGGTTGGACTTGCTCAAATCAGGGGGTAGCCAAACACCACTCGACTCCGCCCTGATTATTGGTGCTGATATTTCTACAGATAAACCATTGCGCGACACCATCGCCTTCCTAGACGAGACTGTTGAGCAGATTATGGCTTATTCAGCCCTATTAGGTCAAAGCTAAGCTGATTGTCTCCGAGGCACCGTTTCACAGCCTTAGACACCCCAGTAAACAAAAGAGGCTCTTTGTCAACTGTAGTGGGTTGACCAATTTAACACCGAGAGAGGACAGTTCTTGTCTTCTCTCGTTTTATGTT
>NZ_JBGTZA010000009.1:0-62577 GCF_041807805.1 Streptococcus sp. E29BA | reverse complement strand
CATGGTGGATTTACCCACTACAGTCTTATAGAGCCGAAAAATGGCGGTCGCGGAGACATCACTGGTCAAGAAAAACCACCTCTTACTGTTATCCTGAATCAGAAAATTGTCCAGAAGCTGATTGAGAAAGTCGCTATGACAGCCATCGCTGAAAGTTTAGCCGTATCGACCTCAACCGTCTTCCGAAAGCTAAAGGAAGGCCAGTTCAAGACTGATCTGACCTGGCTCCCTGAGAACATGTCCTGGGACTCAAACAGTCTGGGGAGAGACTGTTTGAGGTGCGAGCCTTGAAACGAGAAAGCGAGCAACAGTTTCAAGAAAGGAAAAATGAGCTTCATTGCTCAGGATTTTGACTCGCTTAAAATTGTGGCAATCCTAGAAGGTCGAACCCAAGCTACCATTCGCAACCACTTTCTACGCTATTCTAGGGCGGTCAGAAGCCGAGTCAAGGTCATCACTATGGACATGTTTAGCCCTTGCTACGACATCGCTAAGAAACTATTTCCGAATGCCAAAATCGTCCTTGATCGCTTCTACCTCTCGCTTTCAAATTTCTTAGCTCGAGGCTAAAATAGTCCACTGGACTATTTTACTCCAACACATGAGCAGAGCCATGAATCGCCTGCGTGTCCAAATCATAAACCAGTTTGACCGAAAATCCCACGAGTATAGGGCGCTCAAGCGCTACTGGAAACTGATTCAGCAGGATAGTCGAAAGCTCAGCGATAAACGCCTCTATCGCCCAACTTTTCGTACGCACTTGACTAATCAGGAGATCGTCGCTAAGTTGCTCAGCTATTCTCCAGAATTGAAAGAGCACCTACCGCTCTTTCAAACTGGAGTTTATCAACCAGGAGACCTTCCAGTCACTAGAAGAACTAACCCTTAAAACCAAGGACTATGTCCACTGGTGGCACCATCATCGCATTCACGGTAGTCTCGACTACCAAACACCTATGGTTACGCGAGTTATCGCTTAACAAAAACACTTTATAAAAATTGTACAGAAAAGGGGTGCCTTTTCAAATCAAGGACGGGATGCTCCAAGACCTTGCTCAACTGGAGTTGATGATTACGGATTATCAGGATAAACTTGCTTACCTTAACAAGGTTGCGGAAGTGCTACTCAATCTTGATAACGCAGATCCAGAAAACCGCAGACTAGCCCGGTATGATTATGCCAAGATGAATCTGACTGCAGCTATTGCACTTGAACAGGTAAATCATGAGGTAAAACAATGTCAAGAAGAACTGGGTAAATTAATAGATGATTATGAATATGAAGTGAGACGTGTAGAGAAATTTGTTAATCAAATTGCTGGGAAAGAGAATTTATTTCCAAATCAACAAAAAATGATGGATTTAATATTTTTTGACAATAACACAAACAAATAATGTTGGAAAAGTGATATAATGAAAGTAACAAATTTGAGGAAGTTGAAAATGAAAAAATATAGAAGACACGAAGAAATAGCGCAACTTGTGCAAGAAAAGGGAATGGTTAGGATAGCTGAGTTAGTTGAACGATTCAACATTACAGATATGACGGCTCGACGTGATTTGTCTGAGTTAGAAGAGCAGGGAGTATTGACAAAAATACATGGCGGTGCTCGTAGCAATAATGCTTTTGCCGTGAAAGAGAGTTCTCATCAGGAAAAACACGATAAAAACATTGCAGAAAAGTCTGAAATAGCAAAGAAAGCAGCGGCTTTGATTGAGGATGGCGACACCATCTTTCTGGGTCCGGGCACAACTGTCGAATTGCTAGCAACGGAGATTCAGAATACTGCCTTGTCTGTTGTGACCAATTGCTACCCTGTTTTCAAGCACCTTTATGAGAAAAAGACGGAAACCTTTAAAGTTTATCTCTTAGGTGGCGAAATGCGACAAGTAACGGAATCGTTTGTGGGTGAAATTACAAATACTCTCTTAGAAAAGATGAAATTCAGTAAAATGTTTTTTAGTGGCAATGGTGTAAAAGAAGGAGAGGTCATGACTTCTTCCTTTGCAGAAGCTTTTACACAACAAATGGCTTTAAGAAATTCTTTGGAAAAATATTTACTAATTGATACAACCAAGATAGGAAAAGAAGATTTTACAACGTTTTGTCATTTGGGAGAATTAACGGCTGTCATTACAGATTGCATGAGACCAGAACAACTGCAAAAAATTCAAGATTTTACAGAAGTGATTTCTTAGTATAACAAAAAAACCAACAAAAACCACATAAATTGTTTGTTTTTTTTATTTAAAAAATCAAAAAAATAAAAAAATAACATTTTTTGAACAAAAAGTGTTGACAAAATGTTGCCTTAGGTATATAATCATAGTTGTAAAAAGGTTGGAAACGCTTTTTTATATATTAACTATAAGGAGTACATTATGGCAATTGTCATTGGTGCAGATCAAGCTGGACTAAAACTAAAAGATATTATCGTTGACTATCTTAAAGAAAATCAATTAGAGGTTATTGATGTTAGTCAAGGCGAGGTAAGAGATTTTGTCGATACGACTCTTGCTGTTGCCAAAGAGGTTCAAAAGGACGATGAAAACTTGGGTATTGCGATTGATGCTTATGGAGCAGGTAGTTTCATGGTCGCTACCAAGGTAAAAGGTATGGTAGCAGCAGAGGTATCAGATGAGCGGTCTGCCTATATGACGAGAGGTCACAACAATTCTCGGATGATTACAATTGGGTCGGAGATTGTTGGTACAACTCTTGCTAAAAATATTGTTAAAGGATTTGTCTTTGGTTCCTATGATGGTGGTAGACACCAAATTCGTGTAGATATGCTGAATAAAATGGGTTAAAATAGAAGAAGGGGATACTAATTATGAGAATTGCTGTTGGTTGTGACCACATTGTGACAGACGAGAAAATGGCTGTTGTTGATTACCTAAAAAACCAAGGTCATGATGTCATTGACTGCGGGACTTATGACCATGTGAGAACACACTATCCGATTTATGGAAAAAAGGTTGGTGAGGCTGTTGTCAGTGGTCAAGCAGACTTGGGCGTTTGTATCTGCGGAACTGGTGTCGGCATCAACAATGCCGTGAACAAGGTTCCGGGTGTCCGTTCAGCACTTGTCCGAGACATGTCTTCTGCAGTATATGCCAAGGAGGAATTAAATGCCAATGTTATTGGTTTTGGAGGCAAAGTAACAGGGGAGCTTTTGATGTGTGATATTATTGATGCATTCATTGCTGCTGAATACAAAAAAACGCCGGAAAATAAACTGTTGATTGAAAAAATCAGTCAAATTGAAACGCAAAATGCTGAACAAGCTAAACCAGAGTTCTTTAATGAATTTTTAGAAAAATGGAATCGTGGAGAGTATCACGATTAGAACATGGTTACCAATCGTTTAGTCTTTTATAAAAAACACTATCTTTAGGAGGAATTCTCTGATGAATAGAGAAGAAATTACCCTGTTAGGGTTTGAAATCGTTGCTTATGCAGGCGATGCACGCTCACGTCTCCTGGAAGCCTTATCGGCTGCACAAGCGGGTGATTATGACAAAGCTGAATCACTTGTTGAGGCAGCTGGGGAGTGTATCACCAATGCCCATAAAGCTCAGACAAGTTTGCTTCAAAAAGAAGCCCTGGGTGATGATCTGGCCTTTAGTGTGACCTTGATGCACGGTCAAGACCACTTGATGACAACCCTGTTGTTGAAAGATATGATGAAACATATGATTGAACTTTACAGAAGGAGTAATCGCTAATGAATGCTTTGATTAATGCGTTAGAAAAACAAAAGCCATTGTTTGAGAAAATTTCACGGAACATTTATCTCCGTGCTATTCGTGATGGCTTTATCGCCAGCATGCCAGTTATTCTTTTCTCTAGTATCTTCCTGTTGATTGCATTTGTGCCAAACATTTTCGGTTTTACTTGGAGTGATGATGTTGTCAGCATGCTGATGAAACCTTATGGCTATACGATGGGTGTTGTTGCCTTGCTGGTTGCTGGAACAACAGCGAAATCATTAACAGATTCGGTTAACCGTGATTTGGAAAGCACCAATCAGATTAACTACATGTCTACCATGTTGGCATCAATTACAGGCTTTTTGTTGCTAGCTTCTGATTCTATCGAGGGTGGTTTTGCTAATGGCTTTTTGGGTACGAAGGGGTTGCTTTCTGCCTTCCTGGCGGCTTTTATCACCGTTAATATTTATAAAGTCTGTGTTAAAAACAATGTCACCATTCGCATGCCTGCCGAAGTTCCACCGAATATTTCACAGGTATTCAAAGATTTGTTCCCATTCTCGTTCTCAATCTTTGCGCTCTATGGTTTAGATTTGCTTGCTCGCAATACCATTGGAACCAGTGTTGCTGAAGCTATCGGTACACTTCTTGCACCGCTCTTTACAGCAGCGGATGGTTACCTTGGTATTACCATTATCTTTGGTGCTTATGCCCTCTTCTGGTTTGTTGGTATCCATGGTCCATCAATTGTTGAGCCAGCGATTGCAGCTATTACTTACGCTAACATTGAAACGAACTTGCAGTTACTCCAAGCAGGTCAACATGCCGATAAAGTGTTGACTTCAGGAACACAAATGTTCATCGTGACCATGGGTGGTACTGGTGCAACCTTGGTAGTCCCATTCATGTTCATGTGGTTGACAAAATCAAAACGCAATCAGGCCATTGGACGTGCCTCAGTTGTTCCGACTTTCTTCGGTGTTAACGAACCAATTTTATTTGGTGCACCGCTTGTTCTTAACCCAATTTTCTTTGTACCGTTTATCTTGACTCCAATTGTTAACGTCTGGATTTTCAAATTCTTCGTTGATACCTTGGGCATGAACAGTTTCTCTGTGAACCTTCCTTGGACAACTCCAGGACCGCTGGGCATTATCATGGGAACGCAATTTGCAGCCCTATCATTTGTACTTGCAGCTTTGCTTATTGTTGTTGACGTTGCCATCTATTACCCATTCTTGAAAGTGTATGATGACCAAATTTTGGCTGAGGAAGCGGCTGGTACCAGCAATGATATCTTGAAAGAAAAAGTTGCGGCGAACTTTAATACAGCTAAAGCGGATGCCATTCTTGAAAAAGCTGGTGTGACAGAAAAAGCATCAGAAACAGAAATCACTGAGCAGACTAATGTTCTCGTCCTTTGTGCAGGTGGTGGCACCAGTGGTCTCCTGGCTAATGCCTTGAATAAAGCGGCTAAAGAATATGGTGCTCCAGTAACTGCTGCTGCTGGAAGCTATGGTGCTCACCGTGAAATTTTGCCACAGTATCAATTGGTTATTCTAGCCCCTCAAGTCGCTTCTAACTATGAAGATATGAAGGTGGAAACAGATAAACTTGGCATTAAATTGGCTAAGACTGAAGGGGCTCAATACATTGGTTTGACCCGTGATGGTCAAGGTTCACTTGAATTTGTTAAGCAACAATTTGAAAATTAAATAAGAAAACATGGAAGGTTGGGGGAACTCAGCCTTCTCTTTGGCTTAGAAGAACTAGTTTTAGAAGAGGAATATGATGACAAAAACATTGCCAAAAGACTTTATTTTCGGTGGCGCAACAGCTGCTTACCAAGCAGAAGGGGCAACAAAAACAGATGGTAAGGGGTCGGTTGCTTGGGATAAATACCTGGAAGAAAATTACTGGTACACTGCAGAGCCAGCTAGTGATTTTTATAACCGTTATCCAGTTGATTTGAAGTTAGCAGAGGAATTTGGTGTTAATGGCATTCGGATTTCAATTGCTTGGTCACGCATTTTTCCAACTGGATTTGGAGAGGTCAATCCCAAAGGTGTTGCATACTATCACAATCTTTTTGAGGAATGCCATAAACGTGGGGTGGAGCCATTTGTCACGTTGCACCATTTTGATACCCCGGAAGCACTACATTCAAATGGTGACTTCTTGAACCGTGACAATATTGACCACTTTGTGAATTATGCAGCCTTTTGCTTTGAAGAATTCACAGAAGTTAATTACTGGACAACCTTCAATGAAATTGGTCCAATTGGTGATGGGCAATACTTGGTTGGAAAATTCCCTCCTGGAATCCAGTACGATTTAGCTAAAGTGTTCCAATCTCACCATAACATGATGGTTTCTCATGCGCGTGCGGTTAAACTCTATAAAGATAAGGGTTATACTGGTGAAATTGGTGTGGTTCATGCTTTGCCGACCAAATACCCATATGATCCTGAAAACCCAGAAGACGTTCGTGCAGCGGAATTAGAGGATATTATCCATAATAAATTTATCCTTGATGCCACCTATTTGGGTCATTATTCTGAAGCAACTATGACTGGTGTTCGCCACATTTTAGCAACAAATGGCGGGGAATTAGATCTCCGTGATGACGATTTTGCAGCCTTAGAAGCAGCCAAAGCTCTTAATGATTTCTTGGGAATTAACTATTATATGAGTGATTGGATGCGGGCTTTCGATGGTGAGACGGAAATCATTCATAATGGCAAGGGAGAAAAAGGCAGTTCTAAATACCAAATTAAGGGGATAGGACGTCGTGAGGCACCTGGCAATATTCCAAAAACTGACTGGGATTGGATTATTTACCCACAAGGGTTGTATGATCAAATCATGCGTGTCAAAACAGATTATCCAAACTATAAAAAAATCTATATTACAGAAAACGGTTTGGGTTATAAAGATGAATTTGTCGATGGTACTGTTTATGATGATGGTCGGATTGACTATGTCAAAAAACACCTAGAAGTGATTTCTGATGCGATTGCTGACGGTGCAAATGTCAAAGGCTACTTTATCTGGTCTCTGATGGATGTTTTCTCATGGTCAAACGGCTACGAAAAACGTTATGGTTTGTTCTATGTTGATTTTGAAACACAAGAAAGATACCCTAAGAAATCGGCTTATTGGTACAAAGAAGTAGCTGAGACATTAACAATTTTATAAGAGATATTTTTGATGGGAGGGTCGCACTTAACGCCTCTCCCTCTTCTGCGTGGAGGATAGATGATGGTTATTCAATTAAAAAATGATGAGCTAACGGTTGAATTTTCAACTTTGGGCGGAGCTCTTTCGTCAATCAAAGATAAAGATGGTATCGAATACCTTTGGCAGGGAGATGCCACTTATTGGAGTGGGCAGGCACCAGTTCTTTTTCCTATTTGCGGCAGCTTGCGAAATGACAAGGCTATTTACGACGATAATGAAGTTGGTTTTATGCCACGTCATGGTCTCGTTCGAAAGTGTGACTTTGAATTGGTAGAACAAAAGGAAAATCAGGTAACATTTGCCATTCAAGCAACTGATGAGATGTTGGCACAATACCCTTATCGGTTTGAATTGAAGATTACTTATACCTTAATTGGAAAAACGATTAGGACAACTTATCAAGTAATCAATCATGAAACAGAGAAGGAATTGCCTTATTTTATAGGTGGTCATCCTGGTTTCAATTGTCCTCTACTTGATGGTGAAGCTTACGAAGATTATTATCTGGAGTTCGAGACTGATGAAACCTGTACCGTTCCACGGAGCTTCCCAGAAACTGGTTTGTTGGATGTAAACGATCGTACACCATTTTTGAATGGGCAAAAGATTTTAGATTTAGATTACGATTTATTTAGTCATGATGCGATTACGCTAGATCAACTGATTTCTCGTAGTGTCAGCCTCAAATCTAGAACAAGTCATAAGGGTCTGAGAGTGGATTTTGCTGACTTTTCAAATCTTATCATTTGGTCAACAACCAATAAAGGTCCATTTATTGCCCTGGAACCCTGGAGTGGTCTCTCGACGTCTCTTGAGGAAAGTGATGACTTCCATCAAAAACGTCAAGTTGAAATGATTGAACCTGGTCAAATGAGTCGTAAAGAGTTTGACATCACGATCTTATAAAGGTAAGAATCGTTTTAATTTTTATTAGCGAGCCTCCATATTGTTCGTGGAGGTTTTTATTATTAAGCATAGCCAGGAGCACTCTGAAAGTCATACAGTAACTTCGATTGTCCAAATAGGACAATTCAAAAAAAGTCTTTGGCACTAGAACAGGTGACCAGGCTAGTGAATCCACATAAAACAATTTATACTTTTGTTTGTTATAGCAATTGTACTAATTAGAAATTTAATTTTTCAGTCATTTTAGATTAATAAGCTAGCGATATCGGGATGTAGTTGTCCACTGTTAACCTGTTCAATCCAACTGTTAACAGGCTTATGAGATGAATTGTGTTCAAACCAATCAAAGGATACGAATTCATCAACAAGTTGTTCGTGTGATTCAAGAGCGTTAAGTCTACGTTTTAAGGATATGAGTTGTTTAAGCTGATTCTCAATGTGAGATTTTTGGTCATTGATTAACTCTAGAATCAGTGTTTTTGTTAGGGTCTTCTCAGTTATTTTTCTCAATATTGTCCTGATTTGTTCAAGAGTTAAGCCCAAGCCTGAAAAGTACAAAATGAGACGGAGTGTTTTGACGCTTTGGTCTGGGTAATTACGGTAGTTATTGGGTAAACGCTCAGGCTCAGGCAGAAGTTCTCTTCGCTCGTAATATCGGATGGTGGAGATAGGTAGTCCTGTTGCTTTTGCTAATTCTTTAATTGTCATAATCTTACCTCTTGACATTAAACTATGGTTCATAGTTTATACTAAGTTGGATAAAAAAACAAGAGGTTATAGACAATGAGAACAAGTGTATTTCAAGAGACAACTTTTGGTCGTGTGCACGGTAGTAGCGACGGGGTAACTGAGCGGTTTTCAGGGATTCGATATGCCCATGCCCAGCACTATGGTATTCCTCAGCCCTTTTCTTATGAAGGTGGCGTGATTGATGCGACCAAGCTGGCACCAATTGCAGCCCAGCCAAACATCTATTTCAAGGAATACTACTTCAAGCAAAATTACAACAGTCAGGAGCAGACTGAGCACCCGCAAATCCTATCCATTTACCGACCGGTCGGAACGACAGAGGCTGACCAGTTGCCTGTCATGATTTGGATTCATGGAGGAGCATTTACGAATGGGAGTGGGGAGAGTAGTGAGTACACTCCAGATTTATTGGTTTCCCAAGAGCGGGTCATCGTGGTTAATATCAGCTACCGTTTTTTGGGGGGTTGGGATATTTGCGAGACCAAGCTGGTCACTTGGCCAATCTTGGCTTGCTAGACCAAATTGAAGCAATTAAGTGGATTAAGGCACAAATTGCTCAATTTGGTGGTAATCCTGCTCAAATGACACTCTTTGGCCAATCGGCTGGAGCAGAATCAGTACGAGCCATCCTGCTTGCAGATGGGACAGAAGGTCTTATTCAGAGAGCGATAATACAGAGTGACCCAATCGGGGCTGCACAAGCTGACCGCTCTGCCATGTCCCAAGAGATGCTGGACAAGTTGCTGGAACTCCCGCTAGATGCTCCCTTGTCTGAACTGTTGACTAAGCAGGTGGAGATTGAGGAGACGACCAAGGTCAGGGGGCTGGCTCGTTTTATGAAGTTTGGCCCGCACTATGGGGTCTATCCTTTGCCTAGTTTGGCTGAGATTCCTGATCGTTTAGAGGCGCGTGCCAAGGAGGTGCCCCTCTTTATCGGCAGTAACACCAGAGAAGTGGCCAGCTTTTTGCCGACCCAGCCTAAGATTTTGGGATTGAGCGACAAACGCCTGGGCCGCAAGGCCATTGAGCTAGTGGTCAAGAAGCTCAGTCGGAAGATTTTTAACCAACCTGCCCTGGACTTTGCCCAAGCCTATGCTGAGGCTGGTGGGAAAACTTACCATTACAGCTTTTTTTGGCAAGATCAGAGCCACCTTGTTGCTGCGGGTCACGATTTAGAATTGCCACTACTTTTTAATTTCTCTGATTTTCCGGATTCGCCCTTTCTTTTGGGAAAAAGCTGGTCTGAAACTCAAGTTGATGGTCAACGACTTCGCAGAGTTTGGGGACAGTTTGCCCGAACAGGTCAGGTTGACCTAGCCAGTATACCGCTTATGTTGGAAATTAATCAAGTTAAATATGTTGTAGTTTTCTTATACGAATATTGGTAGATTAGTGGATTCTCTTCTAAGGTTCTTACCTCAAAAATGAAGAAGTGATTACGGTTATCTCTTGCCTTCTCCTTATTTAGGACAAAGTAATTCTTACGTGAAGTCGCCATTGTTTTGAGGATATCATCGATCAGGAAGGTCAATGGAATATTCATGTTGGAGTAACGGTAGAAGTCACGTTCAAAATCTTGGTAGCTCTCGCTATAATAGTCCATTTGCAGGTGATTACGCTGAAACTCAAGCTGATTCATAAAGCACCTCCTCAACAAGTTCAATACTCAAAATATCTTTCAATTTCAAATTGATGTGAGCTGTTGTAGTTTTTATCAAAATGAAATCCTTATTCAGACTTGGTATTGTTCCAGTGTAGAAAGTTTTTATCAATCAGATGAATGCGCGTGTGTAGCTGCCCAGCGTATACTTGACTGAGGAGTAATAATTTCTTCTCCAGTGACAAATCTGACATGTACGTTATTTTGTTTGTGTCATCAAAGAGTGCTGATGTATGCTCAGATAGGAAAAATCCCATCCATTTTTGCATCTTAGTATCCTGGTGCTCTCTTGCTGACTGAAATGGTAAGTATGAACGGTCAACAGTCTCTTGCGTGATGCGCACGCATTCCATGAAAATTGATTAAATTTTTCATTTCCTATCTGAAAAGACGAGGTCTTCATTGTCAATATTTTTAAATGTATCTAAAACTGTAGGTACATCTTTTGGTAAGATTAATTGTTCCTGCCGTTTACCTCCTTTACCGCGTTTAACGACAACATAAAAATTTCCAGTTTCATCTTGAATGAGATCTTTTCCGGTTAGGTTATGTTTGTGTCTATTTTTTTTGTGTCTTTTTCGATGATCCATTCAAAATTTTTGGGAAGAAGGATGACGTAATGATGTTAAATGCAACTATTGAAATAAGAGACATAGATGAATTAGCAAGATTTTTGGAAGAAATGCTAGAAAAATATGGAAACAAGGTAATGGATCAAATAAATAAAGATAATCTCTCATATTCCAAAGGAAGTTTTGAATCTGGTTCGTAATTTAAGGAATGCTGCAGCCCATAACAATTGCATCTTGTCTGATTTGAATTCTAAAACAACAGTTTCAACTCAAGCTATTATTGACTTTGTAAAAAGTATAGAAGGAATTACAAAATTCAGTAGAAGAAAAAAATTATCTTCTCGGGCTTTATTAGAATCTGTTGCACTTATTTATGTTTATGATATCTTTTTTGAGATGAACTTTCTTGATGTAGAGTTGCTCATTCCAAGCAATGGCATAAACTACGCAGTTATAACCAATCTTATAACCATATTTTTAGCCCTGATGTTCTGTCATCAATCACTTAAAAACCATCAATGACTTTAAAATAATTAACTGAGAAGTTTAATCGCCGATAAATCTGCTAAATTCCTTAATTTGTGGTATAATGGTAATTGATTAACCTCAAAGAAAGAGAATGGTTATGCAAGATAAAAACCTAGTTACGGTCAATTTAACCAGCGAAATGAAAACGAGTTTTATTGACTACGCCATGAGTGTCATCGTGGCTCGGGCTCTTCCGGATGTTCGAGATGGGCTTAAACCTGTTCATCGCCGTATCCTCTATGGCATGAATGAACTTGGTGTGACGCCTGATAAGCCTCACAAAAAATCCGCCCGTATCACGGGTGATGTCATGGGTAAATACCACCCTCATGGGGACAGTTCTATCTATGAGGCCATGGTGCGAATGGCTCAGTGGTGGAGCTACCGCCACATGCTGGTTGACGGTCACGGCAACTTTGGCTCCATGGATGGTGATGGGGCTGCTGCTCAGCGTTACACCGAAGCTCGCATGAGTAAGATTGCCCTTGAAATGCTCCGTGACATCAACAAAAACACCGTTGATTTTACCGACAACTACGATGGCAATGAGAAAGAGCCCTTGGTGCTTCCTGCTCGCTTCCCTAACCTCTTGGTGAATGGAGCGACAGGGATTGCCGTTGGTATGGCAACCAATATCCCCCCTCATAACCTCGGTGAAACCATCGAGGCAGTCAAGTTGGTGATGGACAAGCCAGAGGTGACGACGCGTGAATTGATGGAGGTTTTGCCTGGACCAGACTTCCCTACAGGGGCTCTGGTTATGGGGAAATCAGGCATTCACCGCGCTTACGATACAGGTAAAGGGTCGATTGTTCTGAGGTCACGAACTGAAATCGAAACCACCAAGTCTGGTCGAGAACGCATCGTGGTGACAGAATTCCCTTACATGGTCAACAAAAGTAAGGTCCTTGAGCATATTGTTAAGCTTGCTCAGGAGAAGCGAATAGAAGGCATCACCGCTGTTCGGGATGAGTCCAGTCGTGAAGGGGTACGGATGGTGATTGAAGTTAAGCGTGATGCCTCAGCTAGTGTTATCCTCAACAACCTCTTCAAGCTGACGCAGCTTCAAACTAATTTTAGTTTTAACATGCTGGCCATTGAAAATGGCATTCCAAAAATCCTCTCCCTGAGGGCGATTTTGGATAATTACATCGCTCACCAGAAGGAAGTCATTGTTCGTCGCACCCAATTTGATAAAGACAAGGCAGAAAGTAAGGTGCATATCTTAGCCGGTCTTTTGATTGCCCTTGATCACATTGATGAAGTCATTCGGATTATCCGAAATAGTGAGACAGATGCCCAAGCTCAGGCAGAATTGATGGCTAAGTTTGACCTGTCAGAGCGTCAGAGTCAAGCTATCTTGGATATGCGTCTGCGTCGTTTGACGGGCTTGGAACGTGACAAGATTCAGTCCGAATATGATGAGTTAATTGCCTTGATTGCTGATTTGGCTGATATTCTGGCTAAACCAGAGCGGGTAGTGACCATCATCAAGGATGAGATGGATGAGATTAAGCGCAAGTATGACGATGCCCGCCGCACGGAACTTATGGTCGGTGAAGTATTGTCTATTGAAGATGAAGATTTAATCGAAGAAGAAGATGTCTTGATTACTCTGTCCAACAAGGGTTATATCAAACGCTTGGCGCAAGATGAATTTCGTGCTCAGAAACGAGGTGGTCGTGGGGTGCAAGGAACTGGTGTCAATGATGATGACTTTGTTCGTGAGCTAGTGTCTACCAGCACCCACGACGCCATGCTCTTCTTTACGAATAAAGGAAGGGTATATCGTCTGAAGGGCTATGAAATTCCAGAATACGGTCGGACTGCCAAGGGTCTTCCTGTCGTCAACCTGCTCAAGTTAGATGAGGGGGAAACGATTCAGACCATTATCAATGTCAAAACTGATGACTTCAAGGATAAGCACCTCTTCTTCACGACCCGTCAAGGAGTGATTAAGCGGACTAGCCTATCTGAATTTGGCAACATCCGTCAAAATGGACTAAGAGCACTCAATCTGAGGGACGAAGATGAGTTGATTAACGTCCTGTTGACATCGGGTCAAGACGACATCATTATCGGGACTCAGACGGGTTATTCTGTTCGTTTCAACGAAGAAACCATCCGAAGCATGAGCCGTGTCGCGACCGGGGTTAAAGGTGTAACTTTAAGAGAAGGTGACCGTGTCGTCGGCGCAGCCCAAATCAATGATGATCAGGAAGTCTTGATTATCACCGAAAAAGGCTTTGGTAAACGGACCTCAGCGACCGAATACCCAACCAAGAACCGTGGAGGTAAAGGTATTAAAACTGCTAACATCACCAGCAAAAACGGGGCCTTGGCAGGTTTAGTAACCGTATCAGGAGATGAGGACATCATGATTATCACTGATACAGGGGTTATTATCCGAACACGCGTGGCAGATATTTCTCAAACCGGTCGCTCAACCCAAGGGGTTAAGGTTATGAGACTAGATGAGGAAGCAAAAATTGTCACCTTTGCTTTGGTCAAGCCTGAGGAAATAAATGAAGAAAATGAGGCAGAACATGACGAAAACTCGTAAAACCAAACATTCAAAAAGACTAGGACGTTTCCTCTACAATCTATTCTTGTTTCTTCTAGTTATTGTTGGTTTGGCTTTGATTTTTAACAAGTCTATCCGCAATTTTATCATAGGGCAAAATAGTAATAAATATCAGGTGACACAAGTCACTAAGGAAGAAATTGAGGCCAACAAAGAAGCGGAAGCTAGCTTTGACTTTGCTGCTGTACAGTCGCTCAGTACGGAAGCTGTTCTAGCAGCCCAGATGAATACTCAAAACTTACCTGTTATCGGAGGCATTGCTATTCCTGAGTTGGAAATTAATCTACCGATTTTTAAAGGGGTTGGGAATACCGAGATTGCTTATGGTGCAGGCACCATGAAGCCTGATCAGGTGATGGGAGAGCGTAACTATGCACTCGCTAGCCACCATATCTTCGGTATTGAAGGAGCTTCTAAAATGCTCTTTTCACCGCTGGACAATGCTCAAAACGGTATGAAAATCTACTTGACTGACAAGGAGAAAATCTATACCTATGTCATTTCTGAGGTCAAGGTCGTATCACCTGAACACGTTGAGGTCATTGATGACCGTCCTGGTCAAACGGAGGTGACCTTGGTGACTTGTACAGACTTTGATGCGACGAATCGGATTATCGTCCACGGCACTTTCCAAGAGTCTGTAGAATTTGCAAAAGCACCAACGGAAGTCCTTAAAGCCTTTGAAATGAAATACAACCAGCGTATTTTTTAAGACAATCCCCCTCGCAAATGCGAGGGGTTCTTAGTAAGGAGAAAGAGATGACACTTGACTTATCAGCCATTCATCATGTGGCGATTATCGTCTCAGACTATGATCGGTCCCGTGATTTTTATGTTAACAAGCTGGGTTTTGAAGTGATTCGTGAGAACCATCGTCCAGAACGCCATGATTATAAATTAGATTTACGTTGCGGGACTATTGAGCTAGAGATTTTTGGCAATAAGCTGAGCGATGCTGCCTACGTTGCACCGCCCAAGCGGATAGGCAGACCAGAGTACGACCGAGAGGCCTGCGGTCTTAGACACCTAGCCTTTTATGTTCCAGACGTTAAAACAACAGTAGCAGAATTAACCAAGCTAGGGATTGCTTGTGAACCCATTCGTTATGATGACTACACAGGGAAAGCCATGACCTTCTTTTTTGATCCAGATGGCTTGCCACTAGAGTTGCATGAGTAGAACAACTAAGTTTTATCAATTTAATAATTAGTTCAAATCCATACTTCTAATTTACAACCGGTGATTCTTTTAAATAGCACCTTAGAGCATCAGATAACAAATCTAAGCTCTAGGGTGTTTTTAATGACATGAGGTTAAGCGGTGAACGAAAATTGGAATAGATTGCGTCAATAGAACATTCTAAAATAGAAAAATACTGCAGGATTTTTCTATTTTAGAATGTTTGCAAGGTTAAATATACAACGAATAGTGAACCATTAGAAGATCTCTTATATTTAGTTCTAGTAGCAAATGTGGTGACAACACTCTTATACGTTTATCTGAGGGGATATGGTTTTTATTTACTAGTATCAGATAGGTGTTGAAAACATTTTCAAAAAATGTTATAATTACTTTCTGGGATGAAAGTAGGTGATAACGATAACACAGATGTATTATGCGGAAAATCCAGATGCTGCTCATGACATTCATGATTTAAGCGTGACCTTGCTAGGTGAAACGTTTCAATTTTATACTGATGCAGGGGTTTTCTCGAAAAAAATGATTGACTACGGTAGTCAGGTATTGCTGAGTTGCTTAGATGATGTGACTTCAGGTCAGACCTTGCTTGATGTTGGCTGTGGCTATGGACCTCTTGGCATTGCTCTGGCAAAAACACAAGGTGTGGTGCCTACTATGATTGATGTCAATAGCAGAGCGATTGGGCTTGCCCAGAAAAATGCTGAGAGAAACGGTGTGATTGCGACGATTTACCAGTCAGATCTCTACGCTCAGGTGGAGGGACAGTTTGATGCCATTATCAGCAACCCACCCATTCGAGCAGGAAAACAGGTTGTTCATGCCATTATCGAGCAGGCGCCAACTTATCTGAAAACAGGTGGGCATTTGACTATTGTGATTCAAAAGAAACAAGGCGCACCGAGTGCCAAAACGAAGATGGCAGAGGTTTTTGAGAATTGTGAGATTTTGAAAAAGGATAAGGGCTACTATATTCTAAGGAGTTACTATGAGAACAGTTGACTTAATCCAGAAAAAACGAGACGGCAAGGAGCTGTCAACAGAAGAAATTTATTGGTTAATTGATGGCTATGCCAAAGGTGATGTGCCAGATTATCAGATGTCAGCTTTGGCTATGGCAATCTATTTTAGAGGCATGACCACGAGGGAAACCAGTGACTTGACCATGGCCATGGTAGGCACTGGTCAGCAGATTGACCTCTCAGCCATCCCAGGGATAAAGACTGATAAGCACTCAACAGGTGGTGTCGGAGATAAGGTGACCTTGATCCTAGCTCCCCTCGTTGCTAGTTTTGAAGTACCTGTGGCAAAAATGAGCGGTCGAGGTCTAGGGCATACAGGTGGTACTCTGGACAAGCTGGAATCTATCAAAGGATTTCAGATTGAGCGTAGCGAGGAAGAATTTATCAAGCAGGTTCAGGACATCAATATCGCAGTCATCGGTCAATCTGATCAGTTGGTGCGAGCAGACAAGCTCCTCTATGCCCTGCGCGATGTGACAGCGACTGTGGATATTATTCCTTTAATCGCAAGCTCGGTCATGAGTAAAAAAATTGCTGCGGGCTCAGATGCTATTCTGCTTGATGTGACTGTTGGAGACGGGGCTTTCATGAAGACCATTGAGGATGCCAAACAGCTCTCTCGTACCATGGTTGACCTCGGAAAAGCTGTTAACCGCCAGACGATTGCGGTCATCACAGACATGAGTCAGCCACTTGGACGCGCTATTGGCAACCGCTTAGAGGTATTGGAAGCTCTTGACATCATGCAGGGACAGGGGCGCGAGGACATCACACATTTTATCTGCGAACTGGCTCAGCTCATGCTTGATTTAGCAGGCGTTACCAAGTCTCTTGATGAGATTAGAGAGCATTTGGTCAATGGCAGAGCTTTGGACAAATTCAAGCAGATGATTCTTGCTCAAGGCGGAGACCTTGATGACCTGTTCCGTCCGAGCACAGCAGCCTATGTTACAGAGGTTTATGCTAAAAAAACAGGTTACATTACTGCTCTTCCAGCTTTAGAATTTGGCCTATATGCTATGCGGCTAGGTGCAGGACGCGCTGTAAAAACCGATTCATTGGACTTTGAAACAGGCATAGTGTTCGATAAAAAGGTGGGTGACTCGGTTAAAGAAGGGGAAGTTATCGCCAAAATCTATTCCAATGAAAAAATTGATTCAAAAGGGCTTACAAATTTCCAAAAAAATGTTACAATAGGTGAAGAGAAAATTGTCCCTAAAGAAATCATCACCATTATCAGATAAAGGAGGAGATTAAATGACAATCAATACTTACATCGACCATACCCTGCTTAAAGCAGACAGTCGCAAAGACCAAATCGACCAACTGATTGCAGAGGCTATTCAACATCAGTTTGCTAGCGTCTGTGTCAATCCGACTTGGGTGAGTTATTGTTCGGAAAAGCTGAATGAAACAACTGTAAAAGTGTGTACCGTTGTCGGATTTCCTCTGGGAGCGACAACCAGTGCTGTCAAAGCATTTGAAACAACGAACGCTATCGAGAATGGCGCAGACGAGATTGACATGGTTATCAATATCGGTGCTGCCAAAGACGGCAACTGGCAGTTAGTTGAAGACGATATTCGAGCTGTTGTTGAGGCGAGTGGTGACAAAATCGTTAAAGTCATCATCGAAGCCTGCCTGCTGACAGACGAAGAAAAAGTCGCCGCTTGTGAGGCGAGTGTTCGTGCTGGGGCGGATTTCGTTAAGACGTCAACCGGTTTTTCAACTGGCGGTGCGACCTTGGAAGATGTCGCTTTGATGCGTCAGACTGTTGGTCCAGATGTAGGAGTTAAGGCAGCGGGCGGTGCTCGTAGTTTAGCAGATGCCGAAGCCTTTATCAAAGCTGGGGCAACCCGTATTGGAACGTCGTCTGGCGTAGCCATTGTCCAAGGACAGGAGGTCAATGGTGGCTACTAATCTGATTGAATTAGCCATTGAAGCCAGCCAAAACGCCTACGTTCCTTATTCACATTTTCCCATTGGTGCAGCCGTGAAAACCGCAGATGGACAGGTTTACACAGGGTGCAATATTGAAAATGCCAGTTTTGGTCTGACTAATTGTGGTGAGAGAACAGCTATTTTCAAAGCCGTTTCCGATGGGCATCGCGACCTGATTGAACTAGCCGTTTATGGTCAGACAGATCAACCTGTATCGCCTTGTGGCGCTTGTCGCCAAGTCATGGCAGAATTTTTTCCACAGGATGCAAAAATTACATTGATCGCTAAAGACGGTCAGACGGTCGAGATGACGGTCAGGGAATTACTTCCATACTCTTTCACAGACTTGACCTAGTTTGTGAAAACCGCCTCTTTGAGGCAAAGCCATTTAACTTGCAACATTTTGTTGCCAAAAAAATTAGGAGGGTTCATTCAAATGAACAAGAAATATATCGGTGTTGGTTTGACAGCAGTTGCTGTTCTTGGTTTGGCTGCTTGTGGCAACCGTGGTGCTTCTAAAGAAGCTGCATCAGGTACTGAAGCTAAGACTGATTTGAAGGTTGCTATCGTTACAGATACTGGTGGTATAGATGATAAATCATTTAACCAATCAGCTTGGGAAGGTTTGCAAGCTTGGGGTGCTGAAAATGGTTTGTCTAAAGGAAATGGTTACCACTATTTCAGCTCTAACAATGAATCAGAATATGTGACTAACTTTGATACAGCGGTATCAAACGGCTACAATCTTGTTGCAGGTATCGGCTTCCTATTGACAGAAGCTGTTGAAACAACAGCTAAAAACAATACCGACACAAACTTTATCATTGTTGATAATGTTATTGAAGGTTTGGATAACGTTGCTAGCGTAACCTTTGCTGACCACGAAGCTTCTTATTTAGCAGGTGTTGCTGCTGCAAAAGCAACTAAAACTAAGAAAATCGGTTTTGTCGGTGGTATGGAAGGTGTCGTTATCACTCGCTTTGAAAAAGGTTTCTTAGCAGGTGTTGCCTCAGTTGACCCATCAATCAAAGTTGACGTTCAATATGCTGGTTCATTTAGCGATTCAGCTAAAGGTAAAACCATCGCTGCAGCTCAATACGCTGCAGGTGCTGATGTGATTTTCCAAGCTGCTGGTGGTACTGGTGCAGGTGTCTTCTCTGAAGCGAAAGCAATCAACGAAACAAAAAATGAAGCTGAAAAAGTTTGGGTTATCGGTGTTGACCGTGACCAAGCAGAGGAAGGTAAATACACATCTAAAGATGGTAAAGAATCTAACTTTGTTTTAGCATCAACCATCAAAGAAGTTGGTAAAGCTGTTCAATTGATTGCAACTCAAACACAAGACGGTAAATTCCCAGGTGGTGTTGTTACTGTTTACGGTTTGAAAGATGCTGGTGTAGAATTGGCAACAACTAGCCTAGATGATGACGCGAAAAAAGCTGTAGAAGAAGCAAAAGAAGCGATTATCTCAGGTAAAGTTACTGTTCCTGAAAAATAATATAAGAGAAAGGCGACCTGACTAGAGTCGGTCGCTTTTTCCAAAACTGAAGCCTTATGCTTCAGCAAAACCTATCATCGTTTTGATAGGTTTTACTGAATTATAATGTTTGGATGAAAGGAAAACGATATGGCACAACCTGTCATTGATATGCGTGAAATTACCAAGAAATTTGGTGATTTTGTTGCAAACGATCGCATCAATCTTCAAGTCAAAAAAGGCGAAATTCATGCCTTATTGGGTGAGAACGGTGCTGGTAAGTCAACGCTCATGAACATGCTAGCTGGTCTCTTACAACCGACTAGTGGTGAGATTGTGATTAACGGCCAGCCTGTTGTCATCGATTCACCTTCTAAATCAGCTCACCTAGGTATCGGGATGGTTCACCAGCACTTTATGCTTATTGAAGCTTTTACGGTTGCTGAAAATATTATCTTAGGCAATGAAGTTGTTAAAAACGGTGTGCTTGATTTGAAACAAGCTCATAAGGAAATTAAAGCTTTGTCAGAAAAGTATGGCTTGGCTGTTGATCCAGAAGCCAAAGTTGCAGATATTTCTGTTGGAGCACAACAACGTGTAGAGATTTTGAAAACCCTCTATCGTGGTGCTGACATGCTCATTTTTGATGAGCCAACAGCAGTTCTGACTCCCGCTGAGATTCAAGAATTGATGGTTATCATGAAAAATCTGGTCAAGGAAGGCAAGTCGATCATTTTGATTACCCATAAGCTTGATGAGATCCGCGCGGTTGCAGACTGCGTGACGGTTATTCGTCGTGGTAAATCCATTCAAACAGTTGATGTGGCCGGGGCTTCTGCACAAGATTTAGCTGAAATGATGGTCGGACGCTCAGTTTCATTTAAAACTGAAAAACAAGCAGCACAGCCTAAGGACGTTGTCTTGTCTATCAAGGATTTAGTTGTCAATGAAAATCGTGGTGTCCCTGCTGTAAAGAACTTGTCTCTGGATGTACGAGCTGGAGAGATTGTTGGTATTGCAGGGATTGATGGTAATGGACAGAGTGAGTTGATTCAAGCTATCACAGGTCTTCGTAAGATTAAATCAGGTAGTATTACGATAAAAGGGCAAGAAGTCTCAAAAATGACGACCCGCCAAATCACAGAGCTCAGTGTTGGTCATGTTCCTGAGGACCGTCATCGTGACGGATTGATTCTTCAAATGACATTAGCTGAAAACACCGCTTTGCAAACTTACTACAAAGAACCGCTTAGCAAAAATGGTGTCCTTAACTACAATAAAATGAATGAGTACGCTAGAAAGCTAATGGCTGAGTTCGATGTCCGTGGAGCAAATGAATTGGTGCCTGCTAAAGGTTTTTCAGGTGGTAACCAGCAAAAAGCCATTATCGCTCGTGAAGTGGATAGAAACCCTGATTTGCTGATTGTTAGCCAACCCACTCGTGGACTTGATGTTGGTGCGATTGAGTATATTCACCGTCGTCTCATTGAAGAACGTGACAAAGGCAAGGCTGTTTTGGTGGTGAGTTTTGAACTGGATGAAATCCTTAACCTATCTGACAGAATTGCAGTTATCCATGATGGTCAGATTCAAGGTATTGTCTTGCCAGAAGACACCAACAAGCAAGAATTGGGTATTTTGATGGCAGGTGGTCGTATTGAAAAGGAGGCAAACAATGTCTAAAAAAACGCAACAGATTGCTGTACCTCTGATTTCGGTACTGATGGGTCTGATTTTAGGGGCTCTGATTATGCTGCTCTTTGGCTATGATCCTATCTGGGGTTATGAAGGGCTGTTCCAGACAGCATTTGGTAGCTTGAAGAATATCGGTGAAATTGTTCGTGCGATGGCGCCTCTGATTTTAGTGGCACTTGGCTTTACAGTAGCTAGCCGAGCAGGCTTCTTTAATATCGGTCTGTCTGGTCAAGCCTTTGCGGGCTGGTTAGCGGCAGGCTGGTTTGCTTTAGCTTTCCCAGACCTGCCACGACCGCTGATGATTTTCTTAACCGTTGTGATTGGTATGATAGCTGGGGGCATTGCAGGGGCTATCCCTGGTATCTTGCGGGCATTTCTCGGCACAAGTGAAGTTATCGTTACCATCATGATGAACTACATTATCCTTTATTTTGGGAACTATGCTATTCAACAATTGATGGCAGAGCCGCTTAAAAAATCCATTGATTCAACCGTTGCTGTTTCTGCTAATGCGACTTACCGCTTAGAGTGGCTGTCAAGTTTCACCAATAATTCTCGTGCTAACTTAGGCATTTTCCTTGCCTTGATTGCGGTGGCGATTATTTGGTATTTGCTCAACAAGACAACCGTTGGTTTTGAGATTCGCTCAGTGGGACTTAACCCCTATGCCAGTGAGTATGCAGGTATTTCCTCCAAACGAACCATCATTCTCTCAATGATTATCTCAGGTGCTTTGGCGGGATTAGCTGGTGTTGTTGAAGGTCTAGGCACTTTTGAAAACGTCTTTGTTCAATCAAGTTCATTGGCCATCGGATTTGATGGTATGGCTGTCAGTCTTCTGGCAGGTAACAACCCAATCGGCAGTATTTTTGCAGCTTTCTTGTTCGGTACTTTGAGTGTCGGCTCTCCTGGTATGAATATTGCAGGCATTCCACCGGAAGTAGTTAAAATTGTGACAGCTTCTATCATTTTCTTTGTCGGAGCTCACTATGTGATTGAGCGTTACATCAAGCCTAAAAAAGCAGTAAAAGGAGGGAAATAAGATGAATATGTTTGCAATTTTAGTTCCGTCAATGCTGGTTTATGCGGCGCCTCTCATTTTAACGTCCATTGGTGGCGTCTTCTCCGAGCGCTCAGGCGTTGTCAATGTTGGTCTTGAAGGAATCATGGTTATCGGTGCCTTTACAGGTATTGTCTTTAATCTTGAAATGGCGGAGAATTTGGGGAAAGCGACCCCTTGGATTGCCCTCTTAATGGCAGGAGTTGCAGGACTAGCATTCTCACTAATCCACGCGGTTGCTACGGTTAATTTCCGTGCTGACCATGTGGTTTCAGGGACTGTCTTAAATCTAATGGCACCAGCCTTAGCCGTTTTCTTGACTAAAGTTTTCTATGGCAAAGGTCAGACAGATAACATTAGACATGCTTTTGGTAAATTTAATTTTCCAGTACTAGCAGATTTGCCAGTGATTGGAGATATTTTCTTCAAAAACACTAGCCTTGCAGGATATCTAACGGTTGCTTTTGCTTTCGTGGCTTGGTATATCCTTTATAAGACGCGATTTGGATTGAGATTACGTTCAGTAGGGGAACACCCACAAGCAGCAGATACCTTAGGGATTAACGTTTATTTGATGAAGTATCTAGGCATCATGATTTCAGGCTTCCTTGGTGGTATGGGCGGTGCCTTGTATGCACAATCTGTCTCTGTTAACTTTGCCGTAACAACCATACTGGGTCCTGGGTTCATTGCGCTAGCAGCCATGATCTTTGGTCGTTGGAATCCAATTGGGGCGATGCTCTCTAGTTTGTTCTTTGGTTTATCACAAAGTTTAGCAGTTATTGGCGGGCAAATATCATTCTTGTCAAAAGTTCCGACGGTCTATTTGCAGATGGCTCCGTATCTCTTGACAATTATCGTTCTTGCTGCTTTCTTTGGTAAAGCCGTTGGACCAAAAGCAGGCGGTGTCAATTATATCAAATCAAAATGATAATAGTCATCATAAGACCAGTGAGACACGCCGGTCTTATGATGCTATTTTTTCTTATTACTGTTAGGTCATTCCAGATAAATCCAACAAGAAAACAATATGAGCTAAAACCTTCTTTAGTAGTATTTGATTGATTTATGATTCCGGAAAGTTACAAATTTCACAAAAACTTGGATAAAAATCTTGATTTTTGTTAATTTAAGGGCTTTCAGAGAAAAAACTTGAAACTCTTTGTGAAGTATGCTATAATAGTTATTGTAAATGATTACATAAAATGAGAAAGAGGAATTTACACATGGCTAAAATCGTTGTTGTCGGTGCTAACCACGCCGGTACATCAGCTATTAACACTATCTTGAACAACTATGGCGATCAAAACGAAGTAGTTGTTTTCGACCAAAACAACAACATCTCATTCTTGGGATGTGGTATGGCGCTTTGGATTGGTAAACAAATCTCAGGTCCAGAAGGTTTGTTCTACTCAGATAAAGAAACGCTTGAATCAAAAGGCGCTAAAGTTTACATGGAGTCACCTGTTGAGTTCATCGACTACGATAAAAAAGAAGTGCATGCTATTGTCAACGGTGAAAAACATGTTGAGAGCTATAACAAGTTGATCCTTGCGACAGGTTCACAACCAATCTTGCCTCCAATCAAAGGTGCTGAAATCCAAGAAGGTTCACGTGAGTTCAAAGCAACTTTGGAAAACTTGCAATTCGTAAAACTTTACCAAAACTCTGCTGAGGTTATCGAAAAACTCAACAACCCAGACATCAAACGTGTAGCTGTTGTTGGTGCAGGTTACATCGGTGTTGAGTTGGCTGAAGCCTTCAAACGCCTTGATAAAGAAGTTATCTTGGTTGATATTGCTGAAACATCACTCGGTGGTTACTACGATTCAGAATTCACTGATTTGATGAACAAAAACCTTGAAGAAAATGGTATCAAGTTGGCATTTGGTCAAACTGTACAAGCCGTGGAAGGCGATGGCAAAGTTGAGCGTTTGGTGACTGACAAAGAAACTTTCGATGTTGATATGGTTATCTTGGCTGTTGGTTTCCGTCCAAACACTGCCCTTGGAGATGGTAAGATTGAACTCTTCCGTAACGGTGCCTTTGTGGTTAACAAAAAAGGTGAAACCAACATCCCTGATGTTTATGCCATTGGTGACTGTGCAACTGTTTATGACAACTCATTGCAAGATACAAACTATATTGCTTTGGCATCAAACGCAGTCCGTACAGCTATTGTTGCAGCACATAATGCTTGTGGTACTGAGCTTGAAACAGCTGGTGTTCAAGGATCTAACGGTATCTCTATCTTTGATCTCAAGATGGTATCAACTGGTTTGACACTTGAAAAAGCTAAACGCTTCGGATTCAATGCTGTTGCAACTGACTTTGAAGATTTGCAAAAACCAGAATTCATGGAACACGATAACCATGATGTGAAAATCCGTATCGTTTACGATGCTGATACTCGTGTTATCTTAGGTGCACAAATAGCTTCTAAAGAAGACATCTCTATGGGTATGCACATGTTCTCACTAGCTATCCAAGAGCAAGTAACCATCGACAAGTTGGCTCTTCTTGATATTCTCTTCTTGCCACATTTCAATAAGCCATACAACTACATCACCATGGCAGCTTTAAGTGCGAAATAAGATTTTAAATTATTATTGCCCTTAAATAAATTAGCGAAACGCTAAAATTTGGAGAGAACTAAATTAGTTCTCTCCTTTTTATTATTATTCACTAAGTAAGACATAGCTGAACGCTCCAAAGTGCCTGAGCCTTGACAGTTGTAAAACGTGAGTTGCAGATCATCTCTATTCCCTAATGAGTTGATGTCATCAGCTTTTATAGCTCTGACGATAACCCGATTAAGCCCCACTCTATATGATGTTAGACAAGGTATTTAGAGACATCTGTTATTAAGCACGAAACAGTCGAACTGACAGAACCGACTGTTAAACCGTGATAGATGACATTTTAAAATATTGCAAATTAGCAAGGTAAAAACTAAAGACGCTGCTTTAACAACGTCTTTAGCTATTCTAAAAAAATTTTAAGAACTTATTATGGAGCCGGTGGGAGTCGAACCCACGTCCAAACACCTGCTAACATATTCGTCTACAACCATAGGTGGTGTTTTGCTTTAACTAATCGCCGACACACCACTCAGGCCTGCGACTAGCGAGTTTCTAAATCTCGTTGACAAGCACGAAACCTCTCTTGTCAACCAGCTTACTAGATTAAGACCTCAGGTTGCCGTAAGCAAACAGCCGTCAGTCACGCTTGCAGGTTATTAAGCTGCGAGAGCGTAAGAAGTGTTATTTTTTGCAGTTATTTTTAACTGAGCGTTAACGTCGCCACACGAGTTGCAGAACATGCCTCATAATGCCTGTCGAATCCGTAACGACCCCGAAAATTATGTTGCTTACAACATTGTAACATAAACAGTAAAAAATAGCAAAATAAAAAGGATTTTGGTATGATAGAATCCATGTATAAACGATTACAGCAATTTTTCCAGATTTTAGGTATTTTAGCTCTGGTAGGATCAGCAGTCATGGTTATCTGGCTCTTTAAGCAAGGGATCCTCAATGATAGCAATGCGTTCAAAGATTGGGTCTTACAGTACAAATTACTTGCTCCTGTTATTTTTATTCTCATTCAAATCGTTCAAATCGTTATTCCAATCATTCCAGGTGGGGTCACGACAGTAGCAGGTGCCTTGGTTTTTGGTCCAATATGGGGCTTTATTTACAACTATACAGGTATTGTCATCGGTAGCATTTTGCTATTTCTCTTGGTTAAGAAATATGGCAAAGCTTTCATTTTGTTATTTGTTAAAGAAAGTGAGTTCAACAAGTACGAGAAGAAGTTAGAGAGTAAAACGTATGAATGGTTCTTTATCTTCTGTATGGTCTCTCCTGTCTCACCAGCTGATATTATGGTGATGATAACAGGCTTGACTAAGATGAGCTTACGACGATTTACGACCATCATCCTTTTGACAAAACCCTTTTCTATTATCGGCTACTCTGTGCTGTGGGTGTATGGTGCAAAGTTACTACAGTATTTAATTCATCTATTCAAATAAAAGGAGCTAACAATGGGATTATTTTTAGGACTTTTAGGCAATGCGTCCCAACGTGACAACGATAAGGTCGAGCGCGACTTAGCAGACATTCTCATTCCAAACGAACAGGTACACCTGGCTTTTAGCCTGATTCGAGACTTGATTGTGTTTACAGAGAAACGTTTAATTTTAGTGGATAAACAGGGAGTAACTGGGAAAAAGTCTCTTACAAGTCCATTCCGTATCGTTCCATTTCACGTTTTACTGTTGAAACCTCTGGTCATTTTGACCTTGACTCTGAGTTGAAAATTTGGATTTCCTCGGCAGCAGAACCGGCTGAAATTCTCCAATTCAAGAGCGATAACAGTGTCATCCAGATTCAACAAGCCGTGGCAGAAGCTGTTTTACGATGACGCTATATGAAATCCCTCGCTAAGGTTACTTAACGAGGGATTTGTGTTACCTGATGAAACATCAGTTGCCAGGTTTCATGCCGTCGCCAGAGGGAGCTGTGATGACAGCCGTCCAGCTCGTAGGTCAGGAGTTTGGTTTTCTGACTGATAGAGACTAGTTCAATAGCCGTCATGTCGTTGCCAATAGACGGTTTATCATGGTCAAAGTCTCTTGCTGAAAGGACTTGACCAGTATAATCAACATATCTAAATTCACTTGTCAACAAGTTCTCGTAATCTGGGATTTTAGAGAGGACAGTTTTTTCCAGTTTAATGAGCTTGTGGTAAACATTCTCGTAGACTTCGTCCTCAGGAACAGGAGAAGGCTCGACGTGAATGTCAATGTCGTAGACACCAAACTGGTCACGTAGGAGCTGCTCGACCTGTTCAGTTACCTCATGGCTCTCGTAAACCGATAGGTCGGGGTGCATTTCCAGCACAATATCCAGATACACATTCGAACCGTAGGTTCGACCCCTTTGGGATTTGACTGCCAAAACCTTAGGCAACTGGAGGATAGCCGTTTCGTACTGAGTCAGGTGCTGGTCGTCAAAGCCGTCCGACAAACTAAAGGTAGCGCGGCTGAAGATCTCATAGGCGGTTTTGAGGATAAAAAGCGTGATAACCAAGGCAACGAGTTTGTCGAATAGGGGAAACTTGAGGGTTGAGGCGACAATAGCTAAGCTGGTTCCAAGCGAAGTCACCGCATCTGAGAGGTTGTCCTTGGCAGCAGCTAGGAGTGAGCCCGACTTTAGGGATTGAGACAGGTGTTTGTTATAGCGGTAGAGGGCAAACATGACGCCAGCTGAGACCAAGCCGACCAGACTGCCTAGAGGGTCAGCTGTCACAGGGCTGTCAGCGACAATGTCTCTAGTTGTTTGAACCAGAACCTGAACCCCCACCACAAACATCAGAAAAGAAGTAACCAGACTGGCCAAATCTTCAATCTTCCAGTGCCCAAATTTATGGTCACCGTCGGCTGGTTTCTGTGCCATTTTTAGTCCGATGAGGATGGCCAAATTTCCCAGAATGTCTGAAAGGTTGTTAAAGCCATCGGCAATCAATGACGATGATGTTAACCAATACCCAGCGGTCAATTTGCTGATCGCTAAAATGAGATAGGTCACAATGCTAATCAGCGGTCCACGCTCCGCTAACTTGAGGTTCTTACTAGGATGTGTCATGAGACTATTATAGCACGAAATGACGCAAATCGCTTGTGCCATTCTTTTTTTCCTGTTGGAAATGTGCTATAATTTTCAAGACAAAGAAATGAGGATAATATGAACCCATTATTAAACGGAATGAATGACAAACAGGCAGAGGCTGTGCAGACAACGCAAGGACCGCTCTTGATTATGGCTGGGGCTGGCTCTGGTAAGACCAGGGTATTGACCCATCGTATCGCTTATTTGATTGATGAGGTCGGTGTAGCACCTTGGAACATTCTCGCCATCACCTTTACCAATAAGGCCGCACGCGAGATGAAAGAGCGTGCTATGGCCCTCAATCCAGCGACAGCGGATACCTTGATTGCCACTTTTCACGCCATGTGCGTGAGAATCTTGCGCCGTGAGGGAGACAAAATCGGCTATGGTCGCAACTTTACCATCGTTGATCCTGGTGAGCAGCGGACGCTGATGAAGCGTATCCTCAAACAGCTCAATCTGGATCCGAAAAAATGGAATGAACGCGCGATTTTAGGTACCATTTCCAATGCTAAAAATGATTTACTGGATGACAAGGCCTACGAGATGCAGGCTGGCGATATCTACACACAAATGGTCGCCAAGTGCTACAAGCTCTATCAGGCTGAACTGCGCCGCAGCGAGGCTATGGACTTTGATGACCTGATTATGGTGACCCTGCGCCTCTTTGACGAACAACCTGAGGTGCTCAGCTATTACCAAAACCGTTACCAGTATATCCACGTGGACGAGTATCAGGACACCAACCATGCTCAGTACCAGCTGGTTAAGCTCTTGGCCTCTCGTTTTCGCAACATCTGTGTGGTCGGAGACGCAGATCAGTCCATCTACGGCTGGCGGGGTGCGGATATGCAGAATATCCTAGATTTTGAAAAGGACTATCCTGAGGCTAAGGTGGTGCTCCTGGAGGAGAACTACCGCTCAACCAAGACCATCTTGCAGGCAGCTAACGAGGTCATCAAAAATAATCGCAATCGCAGGGACAAGAAACTCTGGACGCAAAATGATGACGGCGGCAAGTTGGTTTATTATCGGGCGCGTGATGAGCATGAGGAAGCAATTTTTGTCGCTAGCCAGATTGATCAAGCTGTCAGACAGGACGGCAGGTCTTTCAAGGATATGGCTGTGCTCTATCGGACGAATGCCCAGTCTCGTACCATTGAGGAAGCCCTGTTAAAGGCCGATATTCCCTACACCATGGTCGGCGGCACCAAATTCTACAACCGTAAGGAAATACGAGACCTCATCGCCTACCTTAATGTCATTGCTAACCCGGCCGACAACATGAGCTTTGAACGGATTGTCAACGAACCCAAGCGTGGTGTGGGGCCGGGCACGCTGGACAAGCTCCGCGATTTTGCCTATCCAGCTGGCCTATCCTTGCTGGAGGGGGCTAGTCAGGTTATGCTATCTGGCATCAAGGGCAAGGCCGCTCAAGCTCTCTTTGAGCTGGGTAATCTCTTGCTCAACCTCCGTGACCGATTAGACAATTATAGTTTGACTGAGTTAGTGGAGACCGTTCTTGACAAGATAGGTTACCTGTCCGCCCTTGAGTTACAAAATACGCTGGAGAGTCAGGCAAGGGTAGAAAATATCCGAGAATTTCTCTCGGTGACTAAGAACTTTGACGACAAGGAAGAAACGACAGAAGAGATAGGGATTGATAAACTCAGTCGCTTTCTCAATGACTTGGCCCTGATTGCAGACACCGATGATGGCGACAGTCAGAGCGCTGAGGTGACCCTCATGACCCTTCATGCGGCCAAGGGACTGGAGTTTCCGCTGGTCTTTCTTATCGGCATGGAGGAGGGCGTCTTTCCGCTCAGTCGTGCGACTGAAAACCCTGAGGAGCTGGAGGAGGAGCGCCGTCTAGCTTATGTCGGCATCACTCGAGCTGAGACTCAGCTTTACTTGACCAACGCCAACGCCCGCACCCTCTTTGGTAAGCTGGGCTACAACCGTCCTAGTCGCTTCCTTAACGAGATTTCAGCGGATCTGCTGGATTATCAGGGACTGGCACGTCCAGCCCACACGTCTTTTATTGCCTCTTCTGCAAATGGCGGAGCAACCCAGTTTGGTCAAGGGATGAGTTTATCTCAAGCCTTGCAAACTCGCAAAGCTCAGGCTCGCCCAGCCACCTTCGGACAGCCTGTTCGACCAAGTGTCGGTCAGCCAGACACCAACGCAACTGATTGGCAGGTGGGAGATGTTGCCATTCACCGCAAATGGGGGCAAGGTCTAGTGCTTGAAGTCACGGGCACAGGCAGCAACCAAGAACTCAAAATCAAGTTCCCAGAAATCGGTCTCAAAAAACTGCTCGCCAGCCTAGCACCGATTGAGAAGAAAAACTAATCTCATAAAGAAAAAACCGAGACAGGTTCGCAGGGCTGACTGGCAGTTATGCGAATCTATCTCAGTTTTTTTGTAGAGTACATCCTTACTAATCAGCTATTTTCCTAAAAAATAACTACAGCCAAGTCTTGGCTAGTTCAGGATAATAGGTGCGTAGAGGTGCAATTTTTTTGAGGAGGAAGTGACCAGCTAGACCAACGACAAATCCTGAGAGGATACCTGAAAAAGCTAGGATAGGGAGGTAGTTCAGCGGGGCAAAAGATCGCGCTAAGATTGAGAAGACCAGGAGTTGCCCAAGATTATGAAGTATCCCACCTAAAGTAGAAATCCCGATTAGGCTGACCCGTCTTGGTCCTAGCTGTTTGCTAGCCAGCATACCCAGGTAGCTGAGTAGGGTTCCGGCCAAGGCATAAAGAAAGCTAGAAAAGCCCCCAGCCAGAAGAGTAGAGACACCTAGCCTCAGGCTGATTACCTTAAAACTGTCTTTGGGACTGAGACTAAAAATGGCGATTAAGCTAATCAGGTTACCTAGACCTAGCTTGGCTCCAGGTGCAAAGGCAAAGGGAGCTGGGATAGTCCGCTCAACTAGACTGATAATCACTGCCTGTGCTGCCAACATGGTGATAAACATGGTTTTGTTAATAGATTTGGTCACGTCAGTCCTTTCTAAAACTATTATTACTTAAAATTATTCTTACTTTAATACTAACTCTTTTGAGTCAAATAGGCAAGTGAGGATTGTTGTGGAAGTTGAGCGTATATTGAAAGTAAGATAAAAAAAGCCCATTATTATTCTCTAAAACTCCTATTATTAGGCTTGGTCGAAATATTTCCCTTGCTCTTTCTTGAGAACCTGCTATAATAGAACTTATCAATAGTTAGAGAGGATTTTTCCCAATGAAACGGATTGTTATTGTTGGTGCTGGCTATGCTGGTGTTTCAGCTGCTCGCCATTTAGCAAAGACCTTTAAGAAAAATCAAGATATCAGCATCACCTTGATTGACAAGAATCCCTTTATGACCTATATGACTGAGCTTCATGAAGTAGCAGCTGGTCGGGTGGAACCTGATGCGGTCAAGCATGATCTACAACGAATTTTCAAAAAGTACCCCAAAGTTGATCTAGTGACCGACAAGGTGACCAAGGTTGACTATGATAAGAAGGCAGTTCTTGCTGAGCACGGCACTTTTTCTTATGACTACCTGCTCTTAGCTATGGGGGGTGAAGCCAATGACTTCGGCACACCTGGTGTTAAAGAGAATGGTTTTACCCTCTGGTCTATCGAAGCAGCGGAAGCCCTGCATGCCCAAATCATTGATGCCTGCTACCGCGCAAGCCGTGAACATGACGAATCCAAACGCCGTGCCCTCTTGACCTTCACTGTTATTGGGGGAGGCTTTACAGGGATTGAGATGATTGGTGAGCTGATTGATTGGGTACCAATCTTGGCTAAACAGTTCCGTTTGGACGAAAAAGAATTTTCTCTCAAATTGGTTGAAGCCACACCAAACATCTTGGCTATGGTGACTGAGGTGGAGCGTGAGAAGGCGACCAAGTACCTGACGAAAAGAGGTGTTGAATTGATTTTGGCAGATGGGGTAACGTCTGTTGACAATCATCAGCTCAATCTGGCGTCAGGTCGTTCCATCCCAACTTATACATCAATTTGGACAGCTGGTGTTCAGGCCAATTCAGATACTGAAAACTTCAACATCAGTAAAGGGCGTGCTGGACGTCTCATGGCTAACCAATGCATGGAAGCCTTGGACAAGGAAAATGTTTATGTGGCTGGTGACTTGGTCTACTATGAAGATGCCAGTCAGGAAGGGCGACCAGTACCTCAGATTGTTCAAGCAGCTGAGCAAACTGGGCATACCGCAGCTAGCAACATTGCAGCAGCCATTACCGGAGGGGAAAAACACACTTTCGAAGGCAAGTACGATGGTTTCATGGTCTCTATCGGTGCCAAATATGCCGTGGCTTACCTCAATGACAAGTACCACCTGTCAGGCTTTATGGCGACCCTGGTCAAGCATCTGGTCAACCTAGTTTACTTCTTCAGTATCAGCTCCCTCTACAACATGGTGACCTATACCCGTCACGAGTTCTTTGATGTCAAAAACCGTCGTAACGTCTTTGGTGGCCATTTGTCCAGCAAAGGCAATCGTCTCTGGCTAGTGCCTTTGCGGGTCTTCTACGGTAGTGTCTGGCTTTTTGAAGGCTTGAAAAAAGCTTTTGGTCTCTTCGGCACAACCTCGTGGTTGGGAGACAAGGTGGTCTTTCCATTTCCTTGGTTGCAAGAGACAGTTTCAGGTGCTTCTCAGGCAGTGGAGGCAACAACCAGTGCCTCAATGGCAGCAGCAGAAGTGGCTGAGCCAGTCTTTAGCCTGAGCTACACTTACGGCGAAACCCCGATGACGGTCTTTGAACAAATGCCAGATTGGTTTGCGTCCATTATGGAATTTATGATGCCTAATCAAGAAGTAGCTCTTCTCATGCAAAAATTCATGGTCTTCGTTGAGATTGCCATCGGTTTGGCTCTGATTGCTGGTCTCTTTGTTTGGTTGATTTCTGCAATAACCGCTGGTATGGTGGCTATGTTCAGCCTGTCGGGCATGTTCTATTGGGTAAACATCTGGTTTATTCCAGTTGCTATCGCCCTCATGGGTGGCGCTGGTCAAGCCTTTGGTCTGGACTACTGGGTAATGCCTTGGCTAGGTAACCAGCTAGATCGCCTCCTATACGGTAAAGAACGCCACATTTATGGGCAGAAGAAATAGTTTATGGATTACCTTTGGGAAATAGCAGAGCAATGCGTTTTCTCAACCAGAATAAGGATAAAAAGAAAATGTAAAAAGGTTAGGACAAGGTTCCTGACCTTCTTAGGTTCGCGGTTAATGAAATAAGACACAGGGGGAAGAATTGGCAAGTTATTCTTATCTTTTCACCCCGAGTAATCGAGCAAGGGGTGAAAAGATGAAATACTATCTCTGGCCCCTCACTCCCTCTGCAAGCGACAAGAGACGAAAGGAGAGGTTATTATGGTTCACCCGATTTGGGATGATTTTCCTCAGGTTCAGGCTGGGCTGATTAAGGTTCGTCAGATTATGCTGGATGAATCTAAGGGTTTGCCTGGTCTGATTGGACAGGAAGTAGCACGTTATATCACCGCTCCTGGTAAATACCTGAGGTCTGGTCTAATCCTCCTGGTCGCCTTGGAGTTGGATGGAGAGTTAAGGGAAGGGCGTTACTACCTGGCTGCTGCTTTAGAACTCTTTCACTTGGCCACCCTGGTGCACGATGATGTGATTGATGGGGCCAGTTACAGAAGAGGCATTGAAGCCCTGCATCAGGTAACTTCTAATCGCTTAGCCATTTACACAGGAGATTACCTCTTAACTAAGGCGGGACATTTGGCAACCAAGGGATTACAACTGCTTGGTCTGAAAGAATCACCAGACGGTCTTAAAGATCGGCTGATTGATGGGGTTTTAGTTGGTGAAATCCGTCAACTCCTCAATCACTACAATCTCCAAATTACCTTCAAAGACTACCTCAAACAAATCCAAGGTAAAACAGCTCTGCTATTTTCCTTAGCCTGTCAAGGTGGTAGTCTGAGAGTGGGAAGTAGTCCTCGTGAGCTCCAGTTAGCCCATCAGGCAGGACGGGCTCTGGGGATGGCCTTTCAGCTAGCGGACGACCTCTTAGATTATGAGCAGGCTTTAGGTCAGTCAGGTAAACCTCGGTTTCAGGACGTGCAAAACGGTATTTATACGGCTCCAATCCTCTATGCCTTTGTTGGTTATCCTGATTTTAAGGGCTGGATAAATGAGCGACAAAAACACGGTTGGTCAGAGGAAGATTTGCAGATTTTGATGGATAAACTGGCAACCAGTCAGGCTCTGGAAAAAACGAGAAGGTTAAAAATAGCTTATTTGGCTAAGGCCGAACGAGCTTTCAAGGAATTGGGGATATCCTCACAGTCTTTGGCAAAATTGTCGAAAAAAATTTGACAATTTTATCACGATATGGTAACATTAAGTAGTAAAAAAACAAATAGAAAAGGGAACATACATGTCTAAAAAATGGTTTTTAAACAGTGCTCTTGTTTTGGCTGCTAGCTTGACGCTGGCTGCTTGTGGTGCTAAGAAAGAAGAAACTGCCGCTACATCTTCAGAAGCAAGCTCATCAGTGGTAGCTTCAAGCTCAGCAGAAGCAACATCAGGTGCAACTAACGGCACTCTTGTTGATGGGACTTACACAGCAGAAGGTGCTGAAGCAGATGAGCACGGTTGGAAAATTACTCACACGATTGTTGTTAAAGACGCTAAAGTAGTTGAGTCTAAATTCGACTACATCAACGCTGAAGGTCAACTTAAAAGTGAGAGTGCTGAGTATAACACCAACATGAAAGATAAAGTTGGCGTTTCTCATGCAGAAGCTATCGAGAAACTTAACGCTGGCGTTGTTGCAACACCAGGTCTTGAGAACATCGAAGTAGTTTCAGGCGCAACAACCATCTCTAACGACTTCAAAAAATCAATTGCTGAGTTGATTGCAGCTGCTAAAGAAGGCAAAACTGAGACTATCATCATCAAATAATTGTCAAGAAAGTCCTCATTTGAGGGCTTTTCGCCTATCAAAGAAAGGATCTTATGAAACGCTTTTTTGTCCTTGTAGGTCTGGTTTTGACCCTCTTGACCGCCTGCCAGACCAAAAACACTGACGGTCTGACCGTCACCAAAACACCCCTGACCCGAACCGAGTCCCTCCTTCACACCGTCGTCACCCTTAGCATCTACCACGAAGGTCTAGAGGAGGTTATGGAGGAAGCTTTGGCTGAAATAGCAGAGCTTGAAAGCCTACTCTCCACTAATTTAGAAACGTCCGACATTTACAAGATTAATCAGGCTGCAGGTAAAGAGGCTATTAAGGTGGATTCGCGCACCTTTAGCCTGATAGAAGAAGCTATTGAGGTCTCTAAGACCAGCCAAGGTCGTTTTGACATCTCTATCGGGGCTATCAGTCAGCTCTGGCGAATTGGGTCAACTGAGGCCAGAAAACCATCGGATGAAGAAATTACTGAAGGGCTAAATCATATCGACTATCGAAAAATTGAATTAGACAAGACCAACCAGACCGTAAAAATTCCAGCAGGCATGATTTTGGAGCTGGGAGCCATTTCTAAAGGCTTCATTGCTGACCAGATTAGAAATCTTTTTGTCAAGAAAGGCATCACAACAGCCGTCATCAATCTAGGAGGTAACGTCATTGTTATGGGTAGCTCTCCCAACAATCCTGACGGCTGGAAGATTGGTGTTCAAGACCCTGACGAAATCCGTGGAGCAACGGTTGGCAGTGTGCTTCAGACCGACAGCTCTATTGTGACTTCTGGCATTTACGAGCGGTATCTGGAAGTGGATGGGGTTCGATATCACCATATCCTTAATCCTAAAACGGGCTACCCGATTGACAACAGTATCTCCGGCGTAACGGTCTTTACCAAGTCATCTACCCAGGCTGATGCTCTCTCTACGAGTCTCTTTGTCATGGGCTTAGAGGAAGGACTTGCCCATATCAACCAACTGGACGATGCGGAAGCTGTTTTCGTTGACAAGGACCACGGAGTTCATGTTAGTGATGGTCTGAAAAACACCTTTGAATTAAGCAACGAGGAGTATCACCTTGCCAACTAAAACCAAATTAACCCTACCAATTTTTTTAGAGTTTGTGGAACTTAAGACCAAAGTGGCTAGTATTTTCCCACTGATCATGGGCTTGCTCTGGTACCGTTACTGGTACGGTCAGCTGGATTGGCTCAATACCTTTTTGTTTAGCCTAGCGGTCTTGACTTTTGATTTGACGACCACTGCCATCAACAATACGATGGACTATAAGAAGGCTAAGGACATACTCTATAAAACAGAAGATAATATCATTGGGCGACATCGGCTCGATTATAATCGAATGGTCCAAATTATCTTTGGTCTTTTAGGCTTAGCAACTGCCTTATCTCTGGTCTTGGTCTGGCAGACGGACTGGTTGCTCCTGCCTATGGGTATGGTTTGCTTTTTGATTGGGATTTTCTATACCTTTGGTCCTCTGCCCCTGTCTCGCCTGCCTCTGGGAGAAGCTTTTTCTGGAGTGACCATGGGTTTTGGCATCTTCTTTTTGGCCAATTATGTCCAGTACCCAACCTACTTTGTCCGCAGTGGCTGGGTGGATGGTTTCTTCAGCTTGCAAGTCAATGTCAGGCCTCTCGTTGAGCTAGCCTTAATCAGCTTGCCTCTGGTGGCCTTGATTGCCAATATCATGCTTGCCAACAATATCTGCGACTATGAACAGGATGTGCGCAATCACCGTTACACCTTGGTGCATTACTTGACCCCGGACCGCTCAGTCAAGCTCTATCAAATGTTGTCCGCTCTGCCTTGGGTGAGTTTTCTTTTAGCTGTTCTGCTAAGGCTGTTACCTTGGTGGAGCTTGCTTATCTGCTTAGCTATTCCCTTGCACCTGAGCAGTATCAAACGTTTTTCAGCCAATCAGGTCAAACGGGAGACTTTTATAGAGAGCATAAAGAGTTTTGTGCTTTGGAGCGGGCTCTATGTGCTGGTCTTGCTGATTGCTGGACTGTTTCGTTAAGAAGAAAAAGCCCTAGTTTGGGCTTTTTTGCTATCGCGGTAAAATAAGCTCATCCTCGCTAGCCTGACCTTGGATTTCGATGAGAAATTGGTGGGGCAGGCAGACCAGAACTTGTCCAGCCTGGCTAATCCATCCAGTCCGAACAGCAATCTGATCAGGACTGTTGTCTTCCTTGACCCGAATCCGCCCGCTGTCGATTTCGACAATATTATACTGACCAGGATTTGGGGTATAGGTGATGGTCTGATTGGTGCTGTCAGCAGTCAGGTCGAACTGGTCAACAATTTCACCCTTAATTTTGACAACAGCAACCAGGTTAGCTGGTTGCGGGTGTTGGGCTTTCCAGAGAGTAATAAACCAAGGCGATAGGCTGATTAGCAGGGTTACCCCAATTAAAAGATAGTCATAAGGTTTGAAATGTTTAAGAATGCTTTTCATTTCTTTATTTTACCAAAAAGCCAGGCAAAGGTCACGATAGAAGAGAGTGGAGATAGCTTATTTTATAACAGTTCTCATATTTGAGAAATGGTTTACAAGCCTCGTTCCTATCCGTTATAATATAAGCATTAGAAAGAGGTTACAATGAAGAATATTTTGCGTTATTCCCTATTGGCAGTAGCTACCCTTAGCCTTGCAGCTTGTGCTCAAAACAGCCCGACGGCAACATCTCCCTCGTCTGGTCAGACGGTTGTCCTAAATAATCAAGACCAGTTAAATCAGATTACTAAGGACTATCAGGCTTTTGTTGAACAGCAAATCGACCAGCTGCTGACGGATACCGAAAAATGGGCGGAGCTCTTAAAAGCGGGCAAACTTGAAGAAGCTAAAGCGCATTATCCCATTATCAGGATGGCTTATGAACGGAGCGAACCGATTGCAGAGAGTTTCGGTGAGCTGGATGTTCGAATTGATTTCCGTTTGGTAGACTATGTCGATGAGAATAACACGGAGGAGGGCTGGTCTGGTTTTCACCGTATCGAACGCATTCTCTGGGAAAATAACACGACCGAGGGAACGGTCGAATACGCTGACCAGTTGGTCAAAGACATCAAGGAACTCCGTGCCAAGGTATCAACAGTTGATGTGACTCCAGACATGATGACTACGGGAGCGGTTGATTTGCTCAACGAAGTTGCCACAAGCAAGATAACCGGTGAAGAAGAAATCTACTCGCATACCGATCTGTACGACTTCCGCGCCAATATCGAGGGAGCAGAAAAGATTTTTGACCTCTTCCGTCTGCTCTTACAAGAAAAGAATTCTGACCTTGTTAAAGAGTTGGAGGCTCGATTTGCATATGTACATGCGCTACTTGACAGCCACATGACGGATGGTACCAACTACAAATCCTATACTGACTTGACCAAGGAAGACACACGTGCCTTGTCAGAAGCGGTCACGAAGTTAGGTGAACCCCTATCTCAAATGGGGATTGTCATTGAATAGGAGACATCGATGACTCAAGATGATAAAAAAACAAGATTTTTCGACAAAAAACTGAGTAGACGAGATTTTCTCAAGCAGGCTAGTTTAGCAGGTGCTGGAGCACTGGTCGGTTCATCAGTCGTCGGAGGTCTCTTGACCAAGCAGGTTCAATCAGTTAAAAACGAGTTGGTCGGTCAGGATAGTTTTGCCTTTTACGGCCGTCATCAGGCCGGTATCGTCAGCCCAGTGCAGAAAAACATCTACCTTGTGGTACTCGATTTGGCGACAAAAGATAGAAATCAGTTGCGTCAGGTCTTTAAGGACTGGACGGTCTATGCTGAGAACCTCATTGATGGTAAGGCTGTCGAAGACGAACCAGATAACATTCACTTACCGCCAAAAGATACTGGAGAAACCGTCGGGCTAAATCCTTATCGCTTAACCTTGACCTTTGGCATTAGCAGACGTTTTCTGGAAAAATTAGGCTGGACCCATAAAATTCCTAGTGTTTTCAAAGAGTTTCCGCCCTTTCCTGGTGAGCAGCTAGAGGAACGTTATACAGGTGGCGACATCATGATTCAGGCCTGTGCAGATGATGAGCAAGTCGCCTTTCATGCTGTTCGCAATCTAATCAGGAAAGCCAGAGGTTCAGTCACCATGAAATGGAGTCAGTCTGGGTTTACAGCCATCGGCAACGGTAAGGAAACACCACGTAACCTTTTTGGATTTAAAGACGGAACTGCCAACCCAACAAAACCTAAAGCCCAGCAGGATATTATCTGGTACGATGGTAAGGACTGGCTGGCAGATGGGACATTTATGGCGATTCGAAAAATCCGCATACATTTAGAAACATGGGACAGAACCAGTTTGAATGAGCAGGAAAATACCTTCGGTCGTCATAAGATTAGCGGAGCACCCTTGGGAGAAACTGATGAATTTGCCACAGTCGATATTGAGAAAACAGATGCTCAAGGAAATCCTGTCATTCCTGTTGATTCTCATGTTCATCTGGCTAAGAAAACCGGTCTGGAGCTTTATCGTCGTTCTTATAGCTATTCTGACGGGATTAACGAGACAACAGGGCAATTTGAGTCTGGTCTGCTCTTTATCTCCTTTCAAAAGGACCCTGACCAATTTGTCAAAATCCAGACCATGATGGGGGCCAGTGATAAGCTTAATGAATACATCACTCATATTGGTTCTGGGCTATTTGCTTGCTTTGCTGGTGTCAAAAAAGGAGGCTATCTTGGTCAAGACTTATTTGAATAGACTTGTGTTGCTGATAATAGCGGCATTTGCCTTGTTTGTCAGCCCAGTTCATGCCCAGTCTTACAGTGAATTTTTTATCAAAATCTCCGATGCCAAAACAGCTCTACAAAATCATCAAGCAGACAAAGCTCTCACAGAGCTAGAAAATTTCCAGCAAGCATTTGTTGCTTTAGAAGAGAGCAAGTCTAAAGCAGGTCAGGAAGTTTTAGTTGCAGTAGCCGATAGCTTATCTGATAAAACCATCACAGAAGCTGAACTCACTAATCTATCCAAACAGTTGCTGCAGTTTGAACAGGAACAAAATCCTGTCGATTACGAGACCGAACTTGAAAAATTTGAGAACAAGGTTTTTCCAGCTCTTGAGCGCCTGCGCCAAACCATCAGCGGTGTAGAGGATAGAGAGGAGTTAAAAACAGCCTTTTTAGCCTTTAATAGTGTTTGGACACGTCATGAGGCTCGGGTTCGCCCAAGCATTAAGCATTATGGGCGTATCGAAACAGCTTTATCCTTTTTGCGAGCAGCTATCGAGACCGACCCTTTAGACAAAACACTCATCATTAGCCAGTTAAATGAGCTAGAAACGGCGCTTAAGGCATTTGTTTCAGGAGAAGACGTAGCTGCCATTTCCACGATTTCTAGTCTCAGTCAAGGCATTGCCACTCTAGAAGCAGCAGTAAAAGCTTCTAACGAGGGAAACTTGAGCAAGGGACAACAACAGTTGCGTGAATTTATTCTTGCCTGGCCGAGCTTTGAAAGTGCCGTCAGCACAAGGAATGCCAGTTTGTACCGTCAGGTAGAAAGCCAGATACCGATTATCATGGCAAAGTTTTCTGAAAAAGATTCGCAGCAAGACCTGCGTGACTTAATCAGTCAGTTAAAAACCATTGATACGACAGCGGCTTATACACCTTTTGATAGCATGTTGATTTTGCTACGTGAAGGAGTTGAAGCTCTGCTCATTGTTTTGAGTTTAGTGGGTGTCTTACGCTCAGTCGGGCAAAAGAAAGGCTTACGCTGGGTATATGGCGGAGCAGTAGCAGGACTAGTAGCGAGCGCAGTGACAGCTTGGTTGCTCCATCAGCTCTTTCCAACTTTTACCTCAGGTGCTAACCGTGAAATTTTAGAAGGATTTATTGGTATTTTTGCGGTTGTGATGATGCTGACCATCGGCATGTGGTTACATCGTAAATCTCAAGCTACTGCCTGGCAAGCTTATATGACAAAACAACTGTCCCTTGTCATGTCAACAGGATCTTTCTTTTCCATGTTTCTTCTATCATTTTTAGCTGTTTTTCGTGAAGGAGCTGAGGCCATTTTGTTTTATGCAGGCATGTTGCCTCACATTTCCCTGCCTGATTTTTTGATTGGTATTGGACTAGCCCTAGCCTGCTTACTCGTTTTGACCGTCATTTTCTTGAATTCTGCCAAACGATTGCCGATTAACCGTCTCTTTTATGTTTTGGGGTGGTTGATTTATGGGCTAGCCTTTAAGATGTTAGGTGTCAGCATTCACACCTTACAGTTGACCAATCAGGTTTCGAGCCATCACATCACTTGGCTGCCAAGTATTGACTGGTTGGGCATTTATCCGAGCTGGGAAGTTGTCCTACTGCAGATAATCCTTATTCTGGCGGTCGCTGTTAGCCTGTTTGTTATAAAAAGTAGGGAAGCATGACCCATAAAGAAGAAAGTATCTTAGAGCATTTGACCGAACTTAGGAAAAGGCTCATCATTGTCTTATTGACCTTTGTCGGATTTTTTATCCTAAGTCTGTACTGGTCACCTGAACTGTATCGTTTTATCACCAGTCCCCTGAAACAAAAATTGCTGGTTCTTGGTCCGAATGATATTTTATGGATTTATGTTCGGTTGGCGAGCTTGATGAGCTTCAGCCTGATATTGCCATTCATCACTTATCAGATTTGGGCTTATGTTCGTCCCGCGCTAAAACCTAGTGAAGTAAGAGGGGTACTGACCTATATTCCAGCTGTTTTTGCCTGTTTTATCACAGGCTTAGCATTTGGTTTTTATCTGGTTACACCGTCTTTATTTCGGGTCTTACTATCATTGGGAGATGATTTATTTATCACCCAGATAACAGCACAAAATTACCTGTCTTTCGTTTGGCACACCACCCTGCCGTTAGCTATTTTGTTTGAATTTCCAGTTATTATCGCCTTTTTGACACGTCTAGGTCTTGTTAATGCTCGCTTCCTAAGAAGCTATCGTAGGCAGGCTTATTTTGCCATGATTTGTTTGGCAGTGATGTTAACACCAGCAGATGTGATTAGTGACCTGATCATGAGTTTACCCTTGCTATTGATTTATGAAATTGGTATCATAGTAAGTAGAAGTGTAGAAAAGAAACGAGGATAATAATGGGATTGTTAAGAGATATTGGTGCACCAGGTGTTTTGGTTATTGTGATTGCAGCTCTGATTATCTTTGGACCGCAAAAACTACCAGAACTAGGCGCTTCCATCGGTAAAATGATTACCGAATTCAAAAAAGCTGTATCAGCCAATGAGGATGAGGATCAGGAGAACAAGTGATGTATCAGACATACGTCAAAGGGGAACAGCTATTTCAAGTGAAATCAACAGGTTATGGGGAGCCAATCACCACATTTGCAACAACTGAACAAGGAGAGACCCCTGTCAGTTTGGTTGTCGTTGCCCTAGCCTCTTGTGTCAGCATGTGTGTCCAAGGCTACTTTGCACGACGACACGGAAACGAGGATTTTCCAGTTGAGGTTTCTGCAAGCTATAGTGAGGCAACATTTGATATACAGGTTGCCCTATCAGAGCCAATACAGCCTGACCTTGAACTTGAGTTAGAAGCTTACATCGCCGATAAATGTCGGGTTAAGCAGTTATTGCACCCCGACCTTGTTATCAATATCGTATTCACAAGAAGTTAACCGTAAAAAAACACCGACTTTCCGAGTTGGTGTTTTACATAATTATAAATATGTAACATTATAGCTTGTTTAAGGCATCTTTTTGCTCATCATTGACAATATGGGTATAAAGGTCTGTGACTTGGGTATTGGCATGCCCGAGCTGGTGACTGACAAGGACCTGAGACTTGGTGGCATCGTAGAGGCGAGTGGCTAGCGTATGGCGGAGTTTGTGAGGAGTGACACGGATTTTGAAGTCAGCGGAGTACTTTGCCACCATTTTTTCAATAGAAGAAGCGTCGATACGATTAGCTTTACCGCGGTATTCAGACAAGAAAAAGGCAACATCCGTTTTTTCTGATCGGTAGCGTTGCTTGCGAATAGCGACATAGGCTTCCAGATACGGTTTGGCAAAATTTGCCACATTAACAGCATCGCGCTTGCCACCTTTTCGCGTCACGTCGATGATCATCATCTTGAGATTGACATCCTTGAGGTCGAGGTTGACCGCTTCGGATAATCGCACGCCAGACGCCAATAGCAGAGCTAAAATCGCTAAGTCCCGCTCCTTGTTTTTTCGGAAAGAAGAAGAAGCACGATTGGAGAGTTTGTGCTCGTACTCGGTGTTCACATAGTCGAGAAAGGCAGTCGTTTCATCACCTAAAAAGAGTTTTTGCTTGATGTTTTCCGCACGAGAGGCTAGAGTCTCTCTTTTTTTCTGGGTGGAGACTTTTTTCATGACATTGCGGTAAAAATAAGACTCTCCTTGTTCGTTTTCGACCTCTTCCGTCAGGTATTTATAAAGACTTGAAAGAGCTGACAGGGTACGGTTAATGGTCGTTTGCGAGACTCCCTGTTGGGTGGTATTAGCATTGAGCAGAGGACGCTCTCGTAGGTAGAGGATAAAGGCTTCGACATCTTTTTTGGTTAAATGTTCCAGTGTATCCAAGGGGATATCTGCCAGCCGCTGAGCACTGACCAAGTCTGTATCTTGCAACCATTCAAAAAATCGACGGTATTCCTTTAGATATTCGTACAGGGTCGTGAAACTATAAGGAACAGCGAGCTTGGACTGGTAATAATCCAAGACATACCAGGGCATCATTCCTTTTAATTCCTCAATTTTCTCCAATAACAACTCACGTCGCATAAATCACCTATACTATATCTTTCTATATAAGTAGTATAGCATAGAAAGATATATTTTTCAAGAAAATTATAGTTTTTCGGAAAGATGTAAGGTGAAAATTAGAGTAGGATGCGCTGACAATCTCAAGTATGAATTGTTTGCTCATCTCAACTCTGTCTAGTTAATTGCTGTCTGTGTTTAAAAATGGTGCGTAGCCCTGATGTAATTTTTCCAAAAGTTTCATTTTTTCCGCTGGAGTGGCAAAGCTGGCCTCTAAAGCATATTCATTAAACCTTAAAAAATCTGTTATAGATACCCCAAAATAATCAGCAAATAATTGGTATTCTTTTGTTAAATTGGTGTCAGAAACTGTTCGGTTATCGGTGTTTATCGTTATTCGTACGCCTTTATCGTAGAAAATATGGTAAGGATATTCACTTAATTCAGAAATTGCTTTTGTTTGAAGATTGCTTGTTAAGCATAATTCAGCAGTTGCTTCTTTCGCAACAAAATCGTCAAGAATCTCTGCTGATAAGGATAGGGCTGTCGCATGACCAAACCGCTTAATGCCTAGTTTCAGACCTTGTGCAATATTGTTAGCGCACCCGCATTCTCCAGCATGGAGGGTAAAAGGCAACCCTAGCGCCTGAGTATCTGTGATGATTTTTTCTAAAACACCAGTCGGAAAATCAGCCTCATTTCCTGCAAAGTCAAAACCAACTAGCCCTCGTGTCGCAAGACGACTAACTTCCTTAAACATGCGATAAGTTTCATCAAGATTTGACTGCCTCATCCCACAAGCCAAGGCTTTGACAACAATACCAAAATCATATTGAGCCTGTTCAAAGCCATCTAAAACCGCTTCGACGACTTCTATGGCAGTCAGCCCCTTAGCGGTGGATAGGGTTGGTGCGAAACGAATTTCAGCATAGATGGCACCTTCTTTAGCGGCTTGCTGAGCCACATCATAGGCAGCAAACCTCAGTGCTTTTTTAGTCTGTAACAAAGGAAGAATAGTATCAAAAGTACTTAGATAATCATTAAGGCTACTAATATCTGAAGGAGCTGTGACAAGTCTTTTTAACTCCTCATCGCTTTCTGGAAGACTGATATCGGCCCAACGGGCTAGTTGACGAATGGCTGAGAATGATAGGGAACCATCCAGATGGCAATGTAGCTCGGTTTTAGGTAGTTTTTTAATATCCATCTATAATACACCTTTTTTCATTCGGATTTTATCAATTATAACTGATAAAAAAATAAAAGTCAACTATTTTATTAATTAAAAAGTGCATGATTAAAAAACACCTTTTGTTTCTGTCAATCGCAGATCAAAAGGTGTGAGTTTGATTATCTTATTTACGCTTCTTCTTGGCCTTTTTCATTTTATTAACCTGACGTTTCATGGCGGACTTCATGGCAAATTCACCAATTTTCCCTTTGAGACCGCCGCCAAACATATCTGACATAGATGGCATAGCACCGCCCCCCATCATATCGCTGAGGGAAGACATATCCATACCACCAAAATCAGGCAGACCCCCCCCCATATTTTGGAGGTTTTTCGGCAGATTGTTGGGATTGATACCCATCTGCTTCATCATTTGAGTCATATCCCCATTCATCATCCCCTGCATCATGACCTTAGCTTGGTTAAAATCTTTGATAAACTTGTTGACCTCAACAAAGCTATTGCCTGAACCGCTAGCAATACGGCGACGACGGCTCGGTGTCAGTAAGTCTGGATTTTCCCGTTCTTCAGGGGTCATGGATGAGACAATGGCGCGTTTTCTAGCGATTTCGCGCTGGTCAACCTTGAGATTAGCAAGTGCCGGGTTACCAGCCATACCTGGTAGCATTTTAAGTAGGTCTTCCATTGGGCCCATGCTTTGTACCTGATTCAGCTGATCGATGAAATCATTAAAATCAAAGGTATTTTCCCGCATTTTTTCAGCCAATTCTAACGATTTTTTCTCATCATATTCGGCTGAAGCCTTCTCTATCAAGGTTAAGAGGTCACCCATCCCTAAGATACGACTGGACATGCGGTCTGGGTGGAAGGTTTCTATGTCAGTAATTTTTTCACCGATACCAGTGAACTTAATCGGCTTACCAGTAATGTGGCGGATAGACAAGGCGGCACCACCGCGAGTATCACCATCAATTTTGGTTAAAATGACCCCTGTGATGTCTAACTGGTCGTTAAATTCACGAGCAACATTGGCGGCTTCTTGACCAATCATGCTGTCGACAACCAGCAAAATCTCATTTGGCTGAGCTAGTGCCTTGACATCACGTAGCTCCTCCATAAGCTTCTCATCAATCTGCAACCGACCTGCCGTATCGATGAGGACGTAGTCATTGCGATTTATCTGTGCCTGCTTGAGACCTTCTGCTACGATTTGAACCGCAGGGACCTCTGTCCCCATATCAAAAACAGGGACATTGATTTGCTGACCTAAGGTTTTAAGTTGGTCAATGGCAGCTGGACGATAAATATCCGCTGCAATCATCAGTGGGCGAGCATTTTCTTCTTTGATGAGCTTGTTTGCGAGCTTGCCTGCAAATGTTGTTTTACCAGCCCCCTGCAAACCAACCATCATGATAATCGTTGGGATTTTTGGCGATTTGTTAAGACCAGCTGTTTCAGAACCTAAAATGGTTGTCAGCTCTTCGTTGACAATTTTGACAATTTGCTGACTGGGATTGAGCGTGTCGATGACTTCGTGACCAATGGCTCGCTCACGAACTTTTTTGATAAAGTCCTTAACGACAGGAAGAGCAACGTCAGCTTCTAAGAGAGCCAGACGAATTTCCTTGGTGACTTCTTGAACATCTTTTTCATTCAGCTTTTTCTTACCACGCAGGTTTTTGAAAACGCCCTGCAAGCGTTCGGTTAAACTTTCAAATGCCATAAAATATTACATAAAATAAATTATGTAAACCTCCTTTTGTCTATGTTTTGATGTAAATTTAATTTTTACATAAATAAAGTTACGTAAAAATCATTCACGGTTATCGATGTTGCTGAGGATGGCTAGTCGCTCTTGTAGGAACTCCTCCTCTGGATAGCGCTCTGCTATTTCTTCAAAAATCTGGGAACGAACGATGTAATCAGAGTACATATGGAGCTTCATCTCATAATCTTCTAAGATTTTCTCTGTCCGCTTGATATTGTCATAAACAGCCTGCCGACTAACTTGAAACTCCTCTGCAATCTCTGCTAAACTATAATCATCGGCATAGTAAAGCTCGATATAGTTCATCTGCTTATCTGTTAAGAGCGCTGCATAGAACTCAAACAAGGCGTTCATTCGGTTGGTTTTTTCAATTTCCATAGGTTTATTATAGCAGATTTTCCCTTGTTTTAATAGCATTTTCTATTAGGAAATACTATGTTTTTGCGTAATTATAATTATGTAAAAAGAGTTGGAAAGTATACCAACTCTAACCTTATCATGTAAACCGTAGTTAATTCTCATTTTTTTCTGCTTGTTTAGCTTCTTCTGCCTCTTTTTTGATTTTTTCAGTCATGAGTTTGGTGACTTTGCTGATTGAAACGATTTTGACAATAGAAAAAGCTACTAAAACAATAATAATAATTAGCTCAATGGACATGTTGCCTACCTTTCTAATTGCCATTATAACCTTTTCATAAACTAAAGGCAAGTCTAATGACATTTTTAAGAAAATAACGTATAATAAGGCTATCACTAAAGGAGAATCGTATGAAAACTGATCATTTACGAAAAAGTAACAACGTCGAAGACCGACGTGGGCAATCGGGTTCATTGCCAGGCGGGAACTATGGAAGACAAGGTGGCATGTCTGGTGGTAACATTTTACTACCACTATTATTTTCACGCATGGGCTGGAAGGGTAAATTACTTCTTCTCTTGCTTTTACTGGTCTTTGCTGGGGGAGGAATGGGGAATCTTCTGGGCGGAGATACTGGCTACTCTTCCTACCAATCAACTCAAGTTGGGACGCCAGCCAGTGATGTGACTGATGACGAAGCTGAATTTGTTAGTAAGGTTCTGGCATCGACAGAGGACTTTTGGACAGAAGAATTCCGTCGCCATGGTCAGACCTATAATGCGCCGAAGTTGGTCTTCTATACCGGACAAACACATACAGCTTGTGGAGTCGGACAGGCATCTTCTGGATCTTTTTACTGTTCAGCTGATCGAACTGTCTATTTAGATATTTCTTTCTATCGTGAATTAACGACCAAATACCGTGCCAAGGGTGATTTTGCGATGGCCTATGTCATTGCACATGAAGTCGGTCATCATGTGCAGAATGAGTCAGGAATCATGAACCAATACGCACGTTCACGTCAAGGGATGTCTGAAAAACAAGCTAATGAGCTAACTGTTCGTTTAGAACTGCAGGCTGATTATTATGCAGGCGCTTGGGCAAAATATGTTGATGGTCTAGGTTATCTTGATGTCGGCGATATTGAAGAAGCGATGGCTGCTGCTCATGCAGTTGGAGATGATACCTTGCAAAAAGAAGCTTACGGGCGAGTGGTGCCTGATAGTTTCACACATGGGACATCTGAGCAGCGTAAACGCTGGTTTGACCGTGGCTACCAGTATGGTGATATTGAACATGGTGACACCTTTAACGCTGTAACATTATAATCGAAAAAATCCATTCTGAACTTATTCAGAATGGATTTTTAATTGTTCTGACAGCTAGGACAAATCCCGTAGAGGAGAAACTGTTCCTTGCTGATTTTATAGCCAGTCGCCGATTGGGCAGTCTGTTTGAAAATCGAAACATCTGCATCCATGATATCCGCAATTTTGCCGCAAGACTCACACACAACATGCAAGTGCTCGTGACCTAAAAAGTCAAAATAAGTCGTGTTATCGTTAGAAAGTTTGAGTTCAGAGACAAATCCCGCTTCCACTAATACCCTCAAGTTATTATAAACGGTAGCCAGGCTCATTCCAGGAATCATAGGGAGTAGGTCTTGATAAATTTGCTCAGCACTAGGGTGATGCGTTGTGGTAATCATATAACGGGTGACAGCTTTTCGCGTTTCTGTAATCCGTATCTGCTTGCTCTTAAGGTGTTCAATAACATGATCATAGGCATTTTCCTGATCCGGTTTTAACAATGGTTGCTCTAGCATCAGCTCCTCCTTTTCAACTACTTCTTCTATTATAACAGATTTTATAGTTCAGGTGCCGAATTTGGCTCATTTTTGAGCAAGATTCCTTCATAATGCTGATAAAAATCCAACTTCACTTGAATAAAGTGTTGCATATCATTGAGTAACTGAAAGAGCAAGGCTCGATTTTCAAATGCTAATCGTGTCTGAGGCAGTTCTCGTTTGCGGAAAGAGGTCAAGAAAGCATCAATATCCTTGAGCAGTTTATAACCCGAATTTTTTTCACTAATTTGTTGGGCTGTTTCTGAAAATAGCTGAGCTAAAATAATGCTCTCTGGAGATGATTCCTTGAGTCCGTTGATGAGCTTTGCCATTCGTTTTAGAATAGTTGCTTGCATCCGTCTCATTTCAAAATAATGGACATCATAATTGGTTTGATGGAAGATTTGGTTATGACGTTCTTGATAAACTAGATCCAGGGCAGTTTCTAAAAGCTGTTCAAGCTCGATGACAAGCAAGCCTTCGTTAATACCGTTGCCTGACAGGAGAAAAGACTCGAATCGTCGCATAATCACTCGCAACTGATCCTCAACCTGCTGACGGTATTGGGCGATAGCTGTTGCTTTTGAGGGCATGTAGAGATTAACTACTAAAGCAAGCCCAGTCCCGATGCCAAACAAAGCCAATTCATTTAACAAAAGCTGGAACATTACTTGCCCTTCTTGAAAAAGATGAAGAACAAGGACAGTACTTGGCGCAATCCCTTTGTCAAGTTTCCAATAAAATGCCGAGGGCAAATAGAGCACCAGAAAAGAAGTTAAGCTAAGTTGTGAGAAACCTAGTATCGAAAAAACAAAACTAGATAGAAACAGACCCAACAAATTCGCCAGCAATCGCTCTTTTGCGACAAGTAAAGAGGTACGTCTCGTATCTAACACACTAAGTAAAGCGATAACACCAGCTGAATTAGCGTACAGCAAACCAAATTGATGAGCTAAATAGATCGCAAAACTAGTAGCAAGGACAAGCTTTATTGATTTTTGAACAATTGACATATCAGACCTACTTAATCAAATCAGAAGTGCAAAAAGCCAGTAGATAAGTAAGTATCTAACTGGCTACTAGCGGTTTAGATTATTGTACTGTACGTACACGCATTGTGTTGGTTGAACCAGCCACACCTACAGGAACTCCAGCAACGATAATGATGTTGTCACCTGCTTCGACAAGACCTTGTTCGATTGCAACTTTTTCAGCCAATTCGAACATGTCATCAGTTGATTTTGGCTTGTCTGTAACAACTGGGATAACACCCCAGTTGAGCATGAGGCTCTTTTGAACAAGTTCAGTAAATGTCACTGCGAGAATATCAGCATTTGGGCGGAATTGGGAAATAGCACGTGCAGTATGACCAGTTTCTGTCACAGTTACAACAAGTTTGATGTCCATTGAGTTAGTTGCATCTTTTACTGCTGAGGCGATGACATCTGTCTTAGAATCACGGTGGTAAGCGTCAGATGACAAGTGACCGTATTCATTAAGAAGGTGTTGGGCATTCTTATTGATAGTTGCCATAGTACGAACAGCTTCAACAGGGTATTTACCATTTGCTGACTCACCAGAAAGCATGGTTGCATCGGTACCATCAATGACGGCGTTGAACACATCAGAAACTTCTGAACGAGTCGCACGTGGCTTCTCAGTCATGGTTTCAAGCATGTTTGTTGCAGTGATTACTGGTTTACCAGCAGCGTTACATGCTGAAATGATTTGTTTTTGGTAAACAGGAACCATCTCAAATGGTACTTCGATACCCATATCACCACGAGCTACCATGATACCGTCTGAGGCTTCAAGAATCTCTTCAAGGTTCTCGATACCTTGTTGGTTTTCGATTTTAGAAATTAGTTGCACATGCTCATTGCCAGTCTCGCGAAGGATATTACGAACTTCTTCAACATCTTTAGCCGTACGAACAAATGAGATAGCAATGTAGTTGAGACCTTGCTCAAGACCGAAACGAATATCCGCGTTGTCACGTTCAGCAAGAGCAGGGAAAGGAATTTTGGTGTAAGGGATGTTAACACCTTTTTGTTTTTCGATCTTGCCATCGTTTTCGACACCAACGATAAATTCACGGGTATCCTCATCTTTTGCGATGACAGTCAAACCAAGTTTACCATCGTCAACTAAAATTTGGTTTCCTACAGCAACATCATCAAAAATATCAAGAGCACCTGCAACGTTGAGGGCGATGACATCACGTGTTGATTTGATACCTTGTTTAGTAGCGACACGCAACTGATCACCAGTTTTGTAATCATATCCCTTAGCATCGTCAGCAAAAAGTTCTGTACGGATTTCAGGACCTTTAGTATCAAGCAGGAAACCTACTTTTCTTCCCGCAATTTCTTCTGCACGACGCACAGTTGCCATACGAGCGCCTTGCTCAGCGTGGTCACCATGAGAGAAGTTGAAACGGAAGACGTTAGCACCTTCTTTAATTAACTGAGCGATAATTTGAGCTGATGCTTCAACATCAAGCTCACCAGCCCAATAACCTTCTTCACCGAAGCGTTTACCGCCACGGATTTCAACTGCAGGACCAAGGGTTGAGACAATTTTTACACGTTTATTCATTTGTTAGGATACTCCTTTTTGTTTTACGATAGATTAATGTGCTAAGTCACGGTTAAGGGCCGCAAAGTCAAGACGTGCCTTGTGTGGGTTATTAACAATAATATTGCCGTCTTCAGTCAAGCTAAACAGGGCACCTTCTTCTGCTGTACCAAGGATTGGGCTTTCAACCAATTCTTCGTTGTGAATACCAACAGCAAGACCTCCACGACCAGCTTTAAGCAACTCAACAGCATGAGCTCCCATCCATGAAGCAAGAACACGGTCACGTGGCGTTGGGTTCCCTCCGCGCAGGATATGACCAAGGTCTGTCACCCTGAGGTCACTTGTGTCACCGGCTGCTTTTAATTGCTCTGCGAAATCTTCTGCTCGCATCACCCCTTCAGCTAAGACGATAATGTGGTGATTTTTTCCTTTTTTCTCATACCCATCACGAATATTAGCAACAACATCATTGATGTCGTGCTCTTCTTCTGGGATAATGATTTGGTCAGCACCTGAGGCGATACCAGACCAGAGAGCAATATCACCGGCGTTGCGTCCCATAACTTCAACCACAAAGGTACGTTTATGGCTAAATGAGGTGTCGCGAATTTTATCCAAGGCTTCTGTCGCAGTATTAACAGCTGTATCAAAACCGATAGTAAAATCTGTACCGACAATGTCATTGTCAATTGTGCCAGGAACACCGATAGCTGGGAAGCCATGTTCTGTTAAACGCATAGCACCATGATAAGAACCGTCACCACCGATAACAACAAGACCTTCGATACCGTGTTTTTTCAGTTGCTCGATTCCTTTGAGTTGGCCCTCTAATTCCCTAAACTCAGGGTAGCGTGCAGACTGGAGGAAGGTACCTCCACGTGTTAAGCGATCAGACACCCCGCGAGCGTTTAGCGGGAAAATGTCTCCCTCAACCATGCCTTTGTAACCACGGTTAATACCATAGACCTCCATACCTTCGACAATCGCCTTACGAACGACGGCACGGACAGCAGCGTTCATACCAGGGGCGTCACCACCACTAGTTAAAACAGCAATACGTTTCATTTGTAACTCCTTTTCTAGGAAAATAACCAACTGTCAACCAGTTGACTCAAAATCAATTTGACTTATCTATTATAGCATAGTTAGAAAAAAATGTAATGAATAGTATCAAAATTTTATCGAAAAATCGTTTTCATTACAAGAGGTTTTAGTTCCTCAATCAGTGCAAGCGTTTTTTGCACTCGTGGCTGTTTTATCTGAAGTGTTTTCTTAGTGTCCTCATAGTGTAGAACGACAGGATAGTTACCAGGATGTTCTGTTAAAACAGCTAAAATTTCCTTGTCTTGGTCATGGTTAGACAGTTGAATCCAGCACTTTTCCGTGACAGGCTGATGCAGCTGGGAGAGAATCATCTGCAAGTTACCATTTCGCTCCTGCAAACGCCCCGTCATCAGGTAGATTTGCCCTTCCACTAACTGCTGATGGTACAACTGATAAGTTTCTGGGAAAAGGGTCACATCCAATTGTTGCTTGGTATCTGTTACGGTGGCAAAAGCCATTTGTTGCCCGTTCGTTTTTGTCCTAATGACGCGAAGTCTCATCAGTTGAACGAGAATGGTGGCTTGACTATTAACAACTAGCTCAGATAAAGGGATGAAATTACCCTGTTCTTGTTTGCTAATGGTTACAAGAGGGTGTGGACTAATGCCAACACCTAACAAGTCAATTTCTAGCTGATACTTCTCTGATGGGCTGTAATCCTCAGCAGTCAGCCAACTGTAGGAGCTACCCGAAAACAGACTACCTAGCTCGGTGACAAAGGTGAAGAGATGGCTTAGGTTGGAGATGATTTTACGACGATTGCGATCAAATTGGTCAAACAGTCCGACCTGCACCATGGGCTCTAGTAGCTCAGTTTTGTGGTACTTGACAGGTAGACGGGTGATGAAATCTTCTATGCTTTCGAAGGGTTGACTCGCTCTGCTTTCAAGAATCGAGTAAGCAAGCTCTCTTGGCACTGCCCGTAGGTGACGTAACCCAAGTGTAATCGTCTGCTCTGCTATTTTGTCATAGTAAGGAACCGTGTTTATCGAGAGTCGTCCCAGCTGAAAGCCTGCGGCTAGTGCATCGTCAATGTAATCGGTGTTCGAGTAATTGAGCATGACATCGTAAAAAACGGCTGGGTAGTGGGCCTTAAAATAGCAGAGCTGAAAAGCTAATGCTGAATAAGCAAAAGCGTGGCTTCGGTTAAAACCGTATCCTGCAAATTTTGCCATCATTTGATAGAGGCGTTTTGCTGTCTCTAGGTTGCGACCAAGTGTAGCCGCGCCTTGAAGGAATTCTGTTTCCATCTTGTTCATTTCAGCCTTATCTTTTTTCGACATAGCACGCCTTAGCAAATCGGCTTTTCCAAGGCTAAAGCCAGCATAGGCCTGGGCAATCTGCATCACCTGCTCCTGGTAAAGCATGATACCATAGGTTGGTGCTAGAATCGGTGCGACCACATCATCGATTAAATCAACGGCTTCTCTTCCTTCTCGTCGCTTGATAAAATTATCGATGTAATCACTAGCCCCTGGACGATTGAGGCTGGTCGTTGCGACAACATCTTCAAATCGTCTTGGCCTAATTCGTTTCAACAGGTTAATAGCCCCAGCTTGTTCAAATTGAAAAATGCCCTTGGTCCGACCTTGGGCAAACAGTGCCAAGGTTGCTGAGTCTTCTAGGTCAATAGCTGCAATGTCAATCGTAACACCTGTCTCTTCCTTGACTTTTTCTGCCATTTTTTGAACAAAGGTCAAATTTCTTAAGCCTAAAAAATCCATTTTCAAGAGGCCATTTGCTTCGATGGCAGGAGCATCATACTGCGTGATGAACATCTCCTCTCCATTTTTAAGGGGAATATGGTCTGTAAGCTCATCGTCACTCATCACGATACCAGCCGCATGGATAGAGGTCTGACGTGGCTGTCCTTCAATACGCTTGGCGATAGCGAAAGCCTTTTGGTATTCGGGCTTACTGTTGATGAGCTGTCGAAAGCTGATATTGTTCTCGTAAGCGCTGGCTAATGTGTCTCTGAAACCGATTTTCTTCGTTATGTTGGTTAATTCGTATTCAGACGTTCCGAAGCGTTTGAAAACATCACGAATAGCTTGCTTAGCACCAAATGTTGAAAAAGTGATAATTTGAGCGGTGTGCTGACTGCCATAACGATCACGGACATAGCGTAGAAACTCACTACGATAAAGGTCAGGCAGGTCAATATCAATATCTGGCATGCTGTAACGTTCGCGATTGAGGAAACGTTCAAACAGTAAATGATTAGCCACGGGATCAATACCAGTAACATCTAGGGCGTAAGCGACAAGACTGCCAGCTGCAGAACCTCTTCCCATACCCATATAATAGCCTTGATGACGTCCGAAACGGAGCAAGTCCCAAACAATAAGAAAGTAATCATCAAAGCCCATGTCGTGGATAACGGCCAACTCTTCATCTAATCGATTGCAGTAAAGGGGCTGCCAGAGATTTTTTGAACGCAGTCCTTGTTCTGAACGGTCACGTAATTCTTCATGGGCAGGGCGGTTTCGGTTAAACCGCGGTAGTTTTAGAGCTGTATCAAACTGATAATCGATACCTGTCACCAAATGTTCGAGGTTTTCCAAAGCTTCTGGAAACCTTTGTCTGAACTGCTCGGTCATCTGTTCAGCAGGATAAAGCAACTGATGAGAGGTTGGCTGCGGAATATCTCGCAAAGGTAGATTATCACGGATAGCATGCAAAACGCGTAATTCCTGCGTCTCTTCCTCGCGAAAGTAACGAACAGTTTGTAGAGCGAGCAGTGGACGGTTAAACACTTTTTGCGGACTATCTAAAAAAACACCGATAAAGGCATGATGGGGCAAGTCCAGCTCTTCAATGCCCTCTTGGTAGGGGACAACAACAGCAACATCATCAGTTTCTGGCAGGTCAGGGACAACATCATCAGTGAGCCGTTGACTGGAGTATTTGAGCAAGGTTTTGTAGCCTGCTGTGTTCCTAGCAATGAGATAAATTGGCAATTCCAGCCCAGCAATCGCTTGATGGATTTCAATCCCTAGAATGGGTTGCAAGTCAGCAGCTTTAGTCTGACGAATAAAATGATAAGCAGCGTAGAGGTTCTCCTTGTCCATGATACCAATGCTCTGATAGCCCAAAGCTTTAGCTGTACTGATGTAGGTTGGCAAATCAATCAAACTATCTAAAAATGAGTAGACTGTCTTTGTGTCTAAGGGTACAAACATTCTGACCTCCTCAAAACTTGTGGCAGTAGTTTTTCTGGGAACAACTACTACTTGATGCTTATGTCTATTATACTATTTTATAAAAGAGTTTTCACTTGACAAATCTAAGTTTTTTTCGTATGATTAGAATAGTACAAACTAATGCTTGAGAAATCAAGAGTGTGGCAAGCGTTACAGCCTTCCATGTTATTGTTATTAAATCAACGAGACACAATGGTTAGGGGTAATTTTTATCAGCTTTGTTGGATGTTGAGTTTTCCCTCCACCGTTCTAGTAGGTACTTTAGTGTTGAAAAACACTGCTGGGTCCCTCAATCCCTACGGACTTTAAAGGTCAATCATCTTGATTGACGGAACAACTCGTCAAATGCGCTAGTCTCAGCAACCTAAAAACAAAGGTTGGACTAGGCAAAGCAGCACGACAACATCAACTGCTGATAAATGACTGATTGAGTTTCACCTTCATCTCATTTATTAGATAGGAGATAAACTAACAGACCCTTTGGGTCGTTGAAGCGAAAGGACAAAGATTATGGTCTGGACATTTGACGAAAGATCGCCCATTTATTCACAAATTGTGCAAGAAATCAAGCTACAAATTGTTAGCTACCAAATAAAGAGTGGCGAGCAGTTGCCAACGGTGCGTGATTTTGCAGAAAAAGCTGGTGTAAATCCTAATACGATGCAGCGTGCTTTTACAGAATTAGAACGTGAGGGCTTGGTTTATGCCAAGCGGACATCTGGACGTTTTGTAACTGATGATCAGGAACTCATCGACCAAAAACGTCACGAACTCGCTGCAAATGAAATTGCAACCTTTATCAAAAAAATGCTGACCCTTGGTTTTAGCGAGAAGGACATCACTTCTGAGATTAAAGCTTATCTCAAGGAAACTAAAGGCTAAGAAATTTTCCAAAAAGAGTGGAGACTCACTACTTATCTTAGCGATAATGTTAGGAATAAGTAATAGCATACCCTTTACCTCAATGCCTCTACTCGTTTACCTCTATACGATAAGAAGATAAGGAGACTGACAATGACGCACTTATTGCACCTACATCACCTCAGTAAATCATATGGCAATCACCAAGCCATCAATGACTTGAACTTGACAATTGATGCTGGAAAAATTATCGGTCTATTGGGACCAAATGGAAGTGGGAAAACAACCCTCATCAAACTCATCAACGGTCTGTTGCAACCAAGTTCTGGTGAGTTGCTTGTAGATGGTCAACGCCCTTCGCCAGCAACCAAAGCTATCGTATCCTATCTACCAGATACCACTTACTTACGAGACGACATGAAGGTATCAGACCTCTTAACCATGTTCAACGATTTTTATAGTGATTTTGACCATGGCAGAGCGATAATCTTGTTGGCTGACCTTGACATTGACCCAACTAGTCTCATGAAAAACCTGTCCAAAGGAAACAAGGAAAAAGTTCAACTGATTCTTGTGATGAGTCGTCGTGCTAAACTTTATGTGCTTGATGAACCAATTGGTGGGGTTGACCCTGCTGCACGAGATTATATCTTACGCACCATCATCAATAATTATAGCCCTGATAGTTCTGTCATCATCTCTACTCATCTCATCAGTGATGTCGAGCCGATTTTAGATGAGGCCATTTTCATCAAAAAAGGGGAACTTGTCTTACAAGGCAACACCGATGACCTGCGAACTGAGCATGGGAAATCAATTGATGCTCTCTTTCGTGAGACATTCAGAGTTTAGGAGGATACTATGTTTGGAAAACTCATCAAATATGAAATTAAAGCTGCAGGGAAATGGTATCTGTTGCTCTATCTGGCAACCTTAATCATCTCACCAATTTTTGGATTTGTTACCAGGGCTTGGCTCGACAATACCTTAGAATACTCAGAAAGTATCTTTTCCTTACAGGATCATCTCTACTTTCTTGCTTTACTAACGATTATTGCTCTAACCATCGGTTTAGGACTTGCAACCCTGTTTTTAGTCATCAACCGCTTCTATAAAAACATTTATGGGCGCGAGGGCTACCTAACGTTAACCTTGCCGGTGTCAAATCATCAGATTATCCTATCTAAATTAACGGCGGCGTTTTTCTGGATGACTGCCTCATCAGCAACAGTAGTCTTGGCTTTCTTCTTTTTCATTGCGCCATTAATTGATTTACCAAATCTCTTGGTGCTATTGCCAAACCTCTTGCCCCAACTTTCTCAGTATATTTCAATTCCTCTACTTCTGTTGGTGGTCATCGTCAGCCAGTTAGCAAGTATTTTACTGATTTATTTGGCGATTTCCATCGGTCAACTCTTTCAGAATCGGCGTGAACTGATGAGTGTTGTCGCTTATTTTGCCCTTTATATTCTGATTAGTTTCTTATCAAGTTTTATCTTGCCAGACTCAAGCAGTGATACAGGATTATTATTCGATAATGGCTACCTTATTTTTGTACTCTTGACATCAGCTGTTCAGGGTGTAGGATGCTACTTGGCGACAAATTATATCATGACACATCGATTAAACTTGCAATAAAATCTAAAAAAAGCTTAGCATTAAGGTCTCATTAACCCTAATGCTAAGCTTTTTAATAACATCTACATCTTCTCTTCCAATTCCACTTTGGGATACTTGTCCGCAAACCAACGCAGGGCAAAGTCGTTTTCAAAGAGGAAGACGGGCTGACCAAAGCGGTCTTTTGCTAGGATATTGCGGCTAGAAGACATACGCTCGTCTAGGTCTTCTGGCTTGATCCAGCGAACGGTTTTCTTGCCCATGGGTGTCATGACAACCTCGGCATTGTACTCACCTTCCATGCGGTGCTTAAAGACTTCAAACTGGAGCTGACCGACCGCTCCCAGCATGTATTCGCCTGTCTGGTAGTTTTTGTAGAGCTGAATCGCCCCCTCCTGCGCCAGCTGCTCAATGCCTTTGTGGAAGGATTTTTGCTTCATGACATTCTTAGCGGAGACCTTCATGAAAATCTCTGGAGTAAAGGTCGGCAGAGGTTCAAATTCAAACTTGTTCTTTCCAAAGGTCAAGGTATCGCCGACTTGGTAAGTTCCTGTATCGTAGACACCGATAATGTCGCCAGCCACCGCATTTTCGACATTCTCACGGCTTTCCGCCATAAACTGGGTCACATTGGACAACTTGGCTCCCTTGCCAGTGCGAGGGAGATTGACCGCCATCCCACGGGTAAACTCGCCTGACACCACACGAACAAAGGCAATCCGGTCACGGTGACGAGGATCCATATTGGCTTGAATTTTGAAGACAAAGCCTGAAAAATTCTTATCCAGTGGGTCAATGACCTCACCTGTCGTGGTCTTGTGACCGTGCGGCTCTGGTGCAAACTCTAAGAAAGTATCAAGGAAGGTCTGCACGCCAAAGTTGGTCAAGGCTGATCCAAAGAAAACAGGGGTCAAATCTCCAGACAAAATCGCCTCACGGGAGAACTCATTTCCAGCTTCAGCCAAGAGCTCAATGTCTTCCAAAACCTGCTCATAAAAGGGGTTATTGGCAAAGAGAGCTCCGCCATTTTCCAAAGGCGCAAACCGCTCCTCACTACGGTACAGCTCCAGACGTTGGTTATGCAGGTCATAGAGCCCCTCAAAGCTCTTGCCCATCCCAATCGGCCAGTTCATCGGATAGCTAGCGATGCCTAGCACCTCCTCCAGCTCTTGGAGCAAATCTAAGGGCTCACGACCATCGCGGTCCAGCTTATTGATAAAGGTAAAGACAGGGATATTGCGGTGCTTGACGACCTCAAAAAGCTTTTTGGTCTGCGCCTCAATCCCCTTGGCCGAATCAACGACCATGACCGCCGCATCCACCGCCATCAGGGTCCGATAGGTGTCCTCAGAGAAGTCCTCGTGCCCCGGGGTGTCCAGGATATTGACCCGCTTGCCCGCATAGTCAAACTGCATGACAGACGAGGTCACCGAAATCCCCCGCTGCTTCTCAATGTCCATCCAGTCGGACTTGGCAAAGTTACCAGTCCTCTTGCCCTTGACCGTCCCAGCCTCGCGAATCTCACCCCCAAAGTAGAGGAGCTGCTCAGTGATGGTGGTCTTTCCTGCGTCTGGGTGACTGATGATGGCAAAGGTACGGCGTTTTTGAATCTGATCTTGTAAACTCATGGTATTTCTTTCTTCTTTTTTGATAAATAGCAGAGCTGGTCTGCTGGTTTTCAATACGGATATGATGATTGTCTATTGCTACATTGGATAGTCCTCTTATAATCTTAACCCTCCTATTATACCAAAAAAGAAGGGCTTTTTCAAACCTTATAAAAATTCCTCCTGAAAAACAGAAGGAATTAGTTAACTAAGCTCTAGCAATCGCTTCTGCCCTTTCTGCACCAAGGCTACCAAGGCAAGGTTGGCAAGCGTAACAAGAACAAGATTGAGCCAGATATTATGGCTGTTGACCAGAGGTGTTACCGCTAAGAATCCGTAATTTCCGCCTGTCAGCTGGTTGACCAACAAGAGGAACAAGTTAATCACCAAGCTATACGTCAAACTCCTCAGCACAGTGAGGTTTTCCTCTTTCTGTTTACCAAGTAGATACAGCCAGCCATTGACAAAGAGGGTGTAGTGCCCCAGCACAAAGGAAGCAGTCGTCACATGCCAGATAGGAAAGGGATCAAAAACAGGATAAACAAAGGCAACAATGGCACCACCAATCCCTAAATAAGCGAGATAATCTTTGATGAGCGATGCTTTTGGCAAGAAGAGTACCGCAAACATGGCAATCCGGCAATGGTAAAGTGGCAAACTCTCCTCCAGCGGAAAACCGTCTGATAGGTACCAGCTATACAGAAATACCAATTGTACCAGCTGCAACCCTTGGAAAATCCGTTGATAGGCTACTTTGTCTCTATAGCGAATGGTCAGCAAAAGCAAAATCGGTAACATTCCTAACAAGCTAGCACGCACCAACAAAGATAGCTCAGGAGCTTGACTAGCTTGGGTCGTGAAAAAATCAGGCATTCTCAACCTCCAGTGCCTCTACCACATGGCTCAAGTTCATGGAATTGGACCCCTTAAAGAGGACTTGGTCGGCTGGCTCAAGGACTGCTCTGAGCGCCTGCGTCAATTCCTCTAGCTGATCTAGATTTTTTGTCTTGATAAAATGGCTGACGCGACCAGCTGGAAAGACTGATACAGCCTGATCATAGAGCGCTCGGATGTCCTCCCCATAGAGGAAGACCCTGTCTAGCACCTTGGGGTCTAGGCTGTCCATCATCTGAGCATGAAGGTCAAAACTAGCTGCTCCTAACTCCTTCATATCTGCCAAGACCACGATTTTTTGCCCGCCAGGATTTTTAGGAATGGCTGAAAAGGTCTCTAAAATCAAGCGCATCGCCGTCGGATTGGCATTGTAGACATCGCTAAGCAGGTCAGCACCGTTGGCTGCCTTTTTCCACTCGGTACGGTTGCGGGTCAAGACGAGATCAGCTAGACTGGTCACAATCGCCTCTTCTGTCACCCCTAGTTCCTTGCCGACATAGGCTGCCAGCATGGCGTTGGTGGCATTGTACTTGCCTGTCACAGGCAGATGAAGCCCTTTCGCCATAAAATTGACCGAAAAGTCCACACTCTCTTTGTGCTCGACAAGTTCTGTCAGCTGGATGTCCTGACCAGCCCTGATGATAGTCTGATGGTGAGGTAAAAATGGCAGAATAATCTCATCGTCTGGAACAATCAGCAAGCCCCCGTCTGGCATGTGGTCAGTGATTTGCATCTTGCCCTCAGCGATTTTTTCCCGACTACCAAAGAACTCCAAATGCGCCTCTCCAATCATGGTCACCACAGATAGACGAGGGCGTGCAATCTTAGACAGTAGCGCAATATCACCCAGACGATCCTGCCCCATCTCCAGCACCAGCTTTTCTGTATCATCTGGCATCTGAAAAACAGTGTAGGGCAGCCCAATCTCGTTGTTGTAGTTGCCTTTGGTCTTGTAGGTCTTGTAGGTAGTTGCTAGGACTTGGGCAATCATGTCCTTGGTCGTGGTCTTGCCATTTGAGCCTGTGACAGCGATGACCTCCACCTGCATTTTGTCAATGTAGTAGCTAGCCAGCTCTTGCAAGGCTACCAAGCAATCATCGACCAACAAGTGAGGGCGCTCTCCCAAGTCACGCTCCGAAAAGGTCGCTACTGCACCGTTCTCAAAAGCTGTCTCGATAAAGTCATGACCATCCCTAGCACCCTTGAGCGGGACAAAAAGATGGCCTGATGCAATCTTTCGGCTATCAAACTCTAGTCCTGTCAGTGGCAGGTCATCAAAGGCAGCCACATCATTTTTAGCACCCACCACTTGGGCGATTTCGTGTAAGGTTAATTTCATTGATTCTCCAAATTCTCATCAAGATCGGTAAAGCTATCCAGGTAACCAGCCAGCTCCTCTGGTTTTGGTAGCTGAAATCGTAAGTTGTCATGAGCATAGCTAGGGTCATAACTAATGATTTCTTGTCGCTCACGGATCGGTCGATAAGTGTTTTTCTGGTATAAATACTCGGTTAAAAGTTTGGTCTTCTGAAAAAAACAAACCAGAGGTCTTATGGGTGTACACAATGGTATAAGCCTGCCCTTGATAGACAACATCAGCGTAGCCATAGGACCATTACCCAATAGTCAAGAGGATAACAGCAAGAGCTGTCCCAAAATACAGAACAGCAGGTAGCATCAAGAAACAGAGAATACTTAGCAGGTACCTCAATACCGTCGACTGATTTTTCTGAATCGGTTACACTAAACTAGACAGAATTTATAAAGTGTTCTACACTAAAGAAAACAGGAGAACTCTATGTCTAG